>JAKJAB010000053.1:0-14713 GCA_022707725.1 Chloroflexota bacterium
GCTGGGGGCTAATATGACACATACATCGATTTTTCAAATCAACGTTTCTCAAGGCGGCGTGCCAAAGCTGGCGGTGCGCGAGGCCGAAGTGACGGCGTTGGGCCTGGTGGGGGACGCTCACAACAACACCGCAGCTCACGGCGGACCGGTGCGGGCGCTGTGCCTGTATTCGCTGGAGCGCATCCTGGCGCTGCAAGCCGAAGGGCATCCGATTTTCCCCGGCTCGACGGGTGAGAACCTCACGCTCGCCGGGCTGGATTGGGACGAAGTCGCGCCCGGCGCGCGCCTGCGGCTGGGCGACGCGGTCGAAGTGGAGGTGACGCAGTACACCGAGCCGTGCCCCAAAATCACCGCCTCATTTGCCGGCGGCGACATCAGCCGGATGGCGCAGGCCAAACACCCCGGCTGGTCGCGTGTCTACGTCCGTGTGCTCACGCCGGGTAACATTTGTGTAGGCGATAGGGTGACGTTGCTGTAAAGAAACAGTTAGATTGGTCATCAGAGATTCGATATGAGCACTGGAGGATGAATATGTCTACTCCCTTCAAAAACAAATGCAGGAAATTTTACCCATTAATCCTTGCCATGACTGCCGTGGCCTTCTTGACCCAGGTATTCTTCCATCCTGACACGGCAATGACTTCTGAGATTCTACCTGGTGAACTTACTGGGGATGAATTTGCATTCACAGATACCGAATTGTCCCCTTTCAAACCGACAGGGAGTTTTGAATTGAGTTTTCTGCCACGCGGTAACCTCTATCTCGCGAATGATGGAACCTTATTCCAAATTGTAAATTCCGAATTGTTCAAAGCACGTGACGAAGGGATTTCGTGGTTGCGCCTCGGTGCTGAGCTTTATTCCGAGAGAAAAACTTTGGCTTTCTCCCCGAACTTTGACGAGGATGGCAAGGCTTTTTTGGGCTTGTGGTCGCCCTACTACAGTGACGTTACGAATTCTATTCGTTTGTCCTCTGATGGCGGTAAAACTTGGCGTACTCCAGAGATGTCACTTAGTGGCAGTGTTTCTGAAATTGCTGTTTCACCTACGTTCGCTGTAGATCAAACAGTTTACGTGACGGCGGTTTCAGATGTATGCAGGTTATGGCGTTCTTTGGATGGCGCTGAACATTGGCAACTGATGACGTACCCTCCACATGAGAGTGGAGTGAGAATCGAACTTGAGATGTCTCCCTATTTCGCATTCGACCAAACACTTTTTGCGCATATTCAAAATGATAATAAGTTGTGGCGCTCGACCGATGGCGGTCTGACATGGCAAGCGATCTATCAAAACCTGGGCACCCAATACGGGAATTACATTTATGACATAGCGGCCATCCCGTTAGGCAACAATGAAATTGCGCTTATTGTGGCAACAAAACATGCACTCGTCATCACTTTCGATGGCGGCGCAACCTGGTACCTTATTTCAGAGAGACAGTTCCTGACGATTGCTGTCCCTATTGATTTCGCCTGGACTTTGACGCTATTTGGCATAGATACTAAAGGGCAGTTATTGCAGACCACTGATTTAGGGAGATCGTGGCGTTACATCGTGCCAACGAACTCCGTGGTTGAGAGTCTTGTATTATCACCTGATTACTATCGTGATCCAACGATTTATGTGCGTACCGCCTTTGAGTTGTGGGTGTCTCATAACAATGGACAGACATGGCAACGAACGGCCGATAGACCGAATGTCGCGTTGGGCATGAATAATGTGGATATCGTAGTATCCCCACAGTTTGATAACGACCATACACTTTTTGTTTATTCATCGGCATGGTTGCTCAAATCGGTTGATGGTGGTGCGCATCGGTATCAGATACCATTGCCCGGACAAGGCACTTTGCAAAACGTGGCTATATCTCCTGGCTACAGTGAAGATCAAACTCTATTCGCATTAATCGATGATACGATCTATAAATCTACTACAGGCGGCCAAAACTGGATGTCGCTGAGCATACCAAATTGTTCAGTATCAGACCTCTCATTCCTCCGAATTTCTCCTGATTATTCGAACGACAATACCATTTTTATCGGCATTTACGGTCGAGGATGTGGTATATATCGTTCTAGTAATAATGGCCAAACCTGGCAATCTATAACGAGGGTTGGAGGAGTCGTGACTGATTACGCTGCGATTACGAAAAAGCGTAATGAGTCGCCAGAGTGATTACGCTATTTGGAGAGTTGACACAGCGGGGCGGAGAACTGATTACGCTGCGCAACAAAAAAGCGTAATCAGTCAAATGACTGATTACGCTTGTCCAAAGCTCAAGGCACGTTAACATTCACTACAATTCTGGTTGCTGATTCTGGATACGCTGCAAGAAACGCAAATTGATGAGCAGGTAGATGAGGGTGTTGCGATTGGTAATCGCCTGTTGGTTGCGCAGGTGCGGACGCTCAATGCCCAAGGCCACGGCCTGGCTGTTGATGCGCTCGGAGGCGGTGCGCTGTTTGTAGGCGTCCTTGTAAGCCTGGCTGTCGCGGTCAAGTTGATAGCGGATGCGCGCCCCGATGCTGGTGGGCATCATTGCCGTACAGCCGCCTTTGCTCCACCGTTTGTGGTTGACGGGGCAGCCTTCGGCTGTTGTTTCCCCGGCAGCGCGGAGCGGACAAACGTATTTACCGCGTTGGTGCTCAATCAACGCCGAGGTGCGGTCCAGGTAAGTGAATTTGAGCGGCATAGCCAGTCCGGCCTGGCACACGGGCCAGCCTTCTGGTGAAAACAGCCGTCCGCCCGCCTTGTAGCCGCCCCGCTCCGAGAAAGGCACGGCGGCAAAGGCCAGGGGGTCGTCGGCGCGGTAGAAGTGCTCGTAAACGTAAAACGCATCAAAGGCCGCGTCGAAAGCGCCGCAACGCGGGCGGAAGCCCAGGCGCTGCTCAGTGGTGGTCAGCAAGGGGAAAAAGTAGGATAGGTCGCCGTTATCGAAGGGCTGGGTCAGTTCGGCGATCACGAATTCGCCCCACGACGGGACTTTGGTGACGACGACTCCCGAGCCGTAGCCCCAGTAGAACTCCCCGCGTTTGAAGTTGCTGGCTGGGCGCGGATTGGTGGTGGGCGTCGGCGGCGCGCCCTGGTTGCGGCGCCGTTTGCAGCCCAGGCGACAATCTGGATCGCCGGAGGGTTGCTTGTTTTTGTCGTAGCGGTCGGTGACGTAGGCTTTGGGGTTGTTCTCTTCCACCCAGGCGAGGATGTGTTTGGTGTCGAGAGAGACGCACTCGCCAATGCGTTCCACCCCTCGGGCCTGCAAGGCTGCACAAATCAGGCGCACGCTGTCGGCTAGCAAGTACTGCGCGGCGGCATTGGGCATCGCGCGCAGGAGATGGGTGAGATGGCGGGCCGTGGGCAAGCTGGCGTCGGCGTCAATCCCCCAGGGGTGCGCAGGGGCAGAGACCAGCGGGAAGCCCAATAGCCATATCAAAACCGGATGCTCGATTAAAAACTGGCGCACCTGGCGCATTGAAACCAGGCCTTCGTTGAGCTGCACCAGCACCGTAGCCGCCAGGGCTGCATACGGAATCGTGGGCTGTCCCCAGTCGCGGAGCAAGTCCCGCTCCGGAAACTCAGCCCAGTGCAACGGCCCCAGCAGCTCCAAGAGACGAAACGAGGTGGGGGTCGTTTGAAAGCGCCGTTGCAGTTGCGCGCGTTTGCCCCATAGGGTATGCAAATCGCGCTGGGGTGGCAAGGGGGCGTGCTGTTTCAGGCGCTTCCACAAGTGAAGCAATGGGGTTACAATAGGGATACCGGTCATCGCTGTTACTCCTTTCAGCTAAAAAATGGATACGACACCTCCATTTTAGCCGCAAAAAGGCGTTTGACCGGCCTTTTTTGAGGGCGTAAGCAGTCAAAATGACTCCTTACGCTTTTGACAACGCGGCGAGCGTTCGGACAGCCCGCCACGCTGAAAAGCGTAATGAGTGAAATACCTGATTACGGTTTTGGATGCGGACGCGCTGACTGATTACGGACTGCTTACGTTTTGCGTAATCAGTCATTTCACTCCTCCAACCCTCTCAATCGAGAAAGCGAATTGGACAGAATCACACAAGACACACAACAAATGCAGTATTGGCTCATCTATGCCCCCCAAGGCTATGGCAAAACCACGTTTCTCAACAAACTCAACCAACACTACCGCGACAGGAATTGGGTCTGCGTCCAACTGCAAATCTCCAGGGACTATCCACCCACATTGCCACCCCTCGTCGAAACCATTATCCAGGTGCTCGGCGAGACGAAAACCTTCGATAGAACAACCACACCGGAGAAAATGGGGGTTGCGCTTGCGCGATGTATCTCACGGTGTCCTGTGCCAGGTAGAAGAAGGAGATTGGTAGAAACGCGCAATTCTGGTGTGGCACTGGTGCTGGATAACGTGGACGCCCTGGCTGACGACACATTGGAAAACTTAGCCGTGGTGATCGGCAGCACCTACAAGGCTTTATGTGAAGAGGGCGGCGTATTCTTCAGGAACAATCATCGTTTCTGTTTCCTGCTCTCCAGCCGCGAGTCCCGTCCTGTCATCGAAGCTTTCAAACGGCATCGGATCTACCTCGTAGACCGCGGGCTATCACCCTACAGCTATAAATATGTTCAAGACACAATCCGGCACTACATGAACCAGGTTGGCATGCCCTTGCCGTTACCAGAAGAAGACATCGAAAAGATTGCCTCACAGTTGATGTACTATGGAGGGGGACATCCGGGCTGTATTGCCACGTTACTGACTGAGTTGGCCCGTGATTGTTTCGTTGGATACAATGATATATTGGTCGCCCGGGATCGGATCACCCAACCGGTTCTTGATGTTTTGCGGGATTTCGAGGCCGCCCGGCCAGATCGTACCTTGCTTCTCGTCCTGGAAAACTTGAGTGTGTTTCGTCGCATTGACTACGCCCTGCTCAAATACTTGATCGAACAAAAGCTTATCCCCTGGAACGAAAACGCTATGAAACTCGACATGCAGCTCTCCGCTACCCATCTCACACGCGATGAAGAGGCCGCTCTCAAAGACAGCATCACGCAGCGCCTGTTGTTGATTCGCTTCAGAACCACCCAGCCAGAGAAATTCGCAGGTCTTTGCAGAGCCGGCATCGACTTTTACTGGAAACGGCTCTCGGAGCGCAGCCCTTATCCGGCTTCGGATGCGCTGGAATACCTGTATCTTCGCATGCACGAAGCATGTCACGTCAACGGTAAAAGCGCCCATGATGTAAAGTGCGTACTCGTCGAACAGTTGCAGCTTGTTACAGAATGGTTTGTGAACGTCTGGGGACCAGATAATGCCCCGCGGTTAACTTATCAGCTCGGTCAAAAGCTGGTCGCGGATTGGGAACTCGAATTTCTGACGAACTATTTCCTCAGCCCCGAACAATATCAACCGGCGCTGTTTAATGACATTGTCACGCATTTCAACCAACAGCACCCGGTAATACCGTTGTGAGACTGTATAACACCAAGTCAGGATAGCTGCTTGTTCATAAAACGCAGACGCTCCGTCCACCGATTTACCGACAAGATGTCCGTAATCCGGCTATGGTCAAAGGAGGGATAGATGGCAGAACGGATTCGATTCATTGACAGAGACGACGAACTCGCCTGGATTAAACGGGCGGTGCTGGATACCAGCCAGGCGCGCGCCCTGTATATCTACGCCGATGGCGGCATCGGCAAGACCCGGCTGCTCCAAGAAGTCCACACGATGTTGCTCGCACCCGACTACAACGCGCTTCTGAACGTCCCCGGCAAGCAGATCTTCACCATCGCCGTGGTCAACGAATTCTGCGGGACGGCCTGGTCGGATGCTTTCATGCGTGGGGTCACGGCGACGGCTGCCGGTATGGAGGTCAAGCTCTTGGCGACAGACGCGCAATTCGACATCCGGCAGATGGTGCAAGACCTGGAAGACATCATTGAACGAGCGCCCAATGCCATCGTCGTCCGCCTGGGCACCGATTCGCGCCTGCGGCCCGCGTTGCAGAAGGCCAAAGCGCGCGGTCTCAAAGTCCTGACGCTGGATAATTTCTTGCGCGAGTTGAGCGGCGAGCTAACTGCCCGGATCGTCACACAAGAGGATCAAAGCGCAATGGCGGCGGCGCAACAACTGGTCAAAGACATCCAACACCACGGCGTCGTTGTTATCCTGACGGGTGAACAATCCACCCTGCAAGAACAACGCTGCACCCTGTTCAAACGTATTATGGGGGCATACTCGGATATCAAATTACGTATTGAGGCGCTGACGATGAGCCAGGAGATGAGCGAACAGGCCTACGCCCACACGCTGGCTCTCTTGCGCGAACAGCCTGACCTCAAAGCATTCTGGGTCACGTGGGACGAATTCATGCCAGGCGTGCTCCGCGCGCTGCGCGAGGCCGGGCGGACGGACGTGGGCGTCTACGGGTTCGACGTTTGGTCGCCGGGCAAGTTCACGGCCTTGGCAACATCGGATAGCCCATGGCGCGCCTCCATTGCCCTTGACCCTGAAGTTGTAGGCCGTAGTGTGATCCATTTGGCGGCGCTGGCGGCGAGTGGCAAGCCGCTCCAACGTCACTACGAAATTCCGGCCCAGTTATTCAACCGAGAAACGGTTTCCCAGACTGTGGAAACACAGCCTCCGCTCAGTCAAACAGAACCACCCTACGTGCCAAACCTGGTCACGCTCGACATTATTGACTTCGATGATCAAGCCTTCCGTGACGAAAAAGCCTTTGCCTTCAGGCTGTCTCACATGATAGGCCGGCAACACTTCGGCGAGTTCTACACAAGTTTAAAAGCCCTTACCGAGTTGAAAAAACAAAAAGGGATCGGCACCTTTGTGTTGGACAAACACGAACTCGCGGCGGAAAATGCGTTTATTGCGTGCCTCAAACAAACATCGACGCAACAACGCACGGTGCTGATTCTGGATACCATCGAGAAAGCGCACGAGGTCATCCCGTTTATTGCCCAGTCCCTGGCCGCAACGGACAATGTCGTAGTGCTGATGGCCGGACGTCCCGATACCACCACCTTACAATTGCTAAAAACGACATTGGGCGACCGGCTGGAAAGCAGGAAGCTGGAAGCGCTGGATAAGGCAGCCAGCGAGAAATACCTTGAGGAGAAGCAGGCCAGCATGCACACTATCCTGGACGAAACCTTCAAGCAGAATCTGCTGCGGTTGGCGCAGGGCGAGCCGATTCTAATGGAATTAGCTGTCGAATGGCACATGCGCGGCCTGGATATGACCTGGATGACCGGAAAGCCGCCGGCGGGACAATCCCTGGCAGCTATCCAAAAGCAACCCTGGGAGCACAAGAAAGTCTTTGAATCGCAACTCGTGCAGCACATCGCACAAGTCAACGACCCTTCAGATTGGGTCACACTGCTCCTGGCCCAGGTTTATCCACTCGACCAGGAGGACATCGGGCAACTCCTGAAACTGACCGATGAGGACACGCAGCGCGCGTGGAATGAAGTGCAGGATTTGGTTTTCATCAAACATCTGCCTGGGGGAAACATCAGTCTGCATGATAAAATGCGTGATTTGGTCAATGACTACGTGTGGCCCAATTTTGACCCCGACGAAAGCCGCCGCAAAGAGATCAATCAATCTGCCGTCACCTATCTCGAACAAAAAATCACGCGCCAGCAGAAAGAGAGCGCTGCCTTTGACGAAGAAAGCCAGGACACCGAAACGCAACCGGATTTGGATTTGTGGCGAAAGCGGCAAGAAAGCGCTGAGGTCATCTGGTTATTACGCGAGCAATTGTTACAACACAGGTTAAGTGTCGATCTCGACAAGAGCCTCGAGTTGTTTTTCGAACTGTTTGAAGAGGCAACAGATAACTATCGTTACGCGCCACGGATGAACTTGATTGAGCTGGTAGAGCCTTATCTCGAAAAGTTGGCGCCGAAAGCCCAATGCGATGTTTTGCTCTGTAAAGCCAGGGCTTTACGAGGTAATAGAAGACACGCCGAATCGATAGCAGTGTTACAGGGAATTCTGCAACGCGAGGCTGTCGAGCCTCACCAGCAGGCGGACGCCCATATTCAACTGGCAAACGCGGTGATCCGGGAAGGGGAGCTGGAACGCGGCATTCAAGAATTCACCACGGCAGTCGAGGTTAGCCAAAGCGCGGAGGACAAACAATGGTTGGTCAAGGCCGAAAATGGCCTGGGATGGGCTTACCGGCTGACGTACAATCTCGACGAAGCCCGTCGCCATTACGAGATCGCCCTCAAACTTGCGTTGGAAGAAGACTTGCGCGATGAACAGGCGAAGATTTACAACAATCTTGGTTTCCTCTATGCTTACAATCGCGCAGAGCGGGATTATCTAATAACTGCACAAAACTACTGTGAAGAATCCCTACGCCTGGCTACGGAACTCAAAGACGAGCGTAGTGTCGGCTGCGCCTATTCGACGATGGGCTGCGTCTGTTTCATGGGTGGGGAACTTGAGCGCGCGTTGGAGAATTTCAAGTTGGCTCTGGAGATATTCGAACGCAAAGGCGATGAAGACTGGCAAAGTCAAGTTTACGCGTGGCGTGGCGCAGTGTGGATTAACGACAACCTCCAGGACCTGGAAAAAGCCCAAAGAGATCTGGAGACAGCACGACGGATCAACGTTCCCAAAGACCAACCAATCATTCTGTCACGGCTGGCACTGACCTATTTATTACAGGATAACTTGGACGAAGCAGAAGAACTGGTTCTGGAATGTCAGCGACGCGCCCTGGAACTGCCGGATCCCTGGTATCAGTGGATCAGCATTCGTGACCTGGCGCGCATTGCCAGACATCGCAATGCTTTTTCGCGCCTGCCGGAGCTTGAGCAACAGCGGCAACAGCATCTCGATAAATGGCCCAATGTTGACCAACGCGCGCACGGGATGTTGCTGTTGGAATTAGGATGTCTGGCATTGGGCTTGTCGGATTATCAAAAGGCCGTCAACTACTTTGTCGAAGGTATGGAAACTCTGATCTCGGTGGGCCAATATGGCGGAGATCATCCGAGCATCTTCTTGCAGCGCATCGAACAGCAGTTTCTCCACAACAACTCCCATCTATCAAGAACGCGAATTGTCACCTTCGGAGAAGACCTTTTGGCTATCTGGAAGTCTGGGCCGTACTATATTCGCTATCCCGATGTTCGTCGTATCTACGAACACTGGGCAAACTGGCAGGAGGCACCCGATGCATAAACACATCAGAGACGACTTGCCCGAATCTAAGATTGAGATCATAGCTGAGGGACAATGCGATTGCGCGTGCGCCGTGCCGTGGCCGGTCGCGGTCGATAGCCGGATGACGCCTTTCGACCACCTCGAACTCGATCCCATCGCACTGCAAACAGCCGCGCAACAAGAGCCAGCGCAGACCACGCCGCTCGTTGCGTGGCTGCAAATAACCGACGCCTGCAACCTTAACTGCGACTACTGCTACCGCCCCCACTCCAATCAAGCGATGTCGCCCCAGCGTGGGCAAGCGATCATCGATGCCGTTGTGCGTTCTGCGCTTGCCCACGGCTACACACGGCTTAAATTCAAGTATGCAGGCGGCGAACCGTTGCTCCGGCTTCCCACCATCCTCGACCTGCACCGTTATGCAACGACCCTGGCCTGGCGTCATGGCCTCACACTTGACGGCGTAGTCTTGTCGAACGGCACCTTGTTGACGCCCGCTATGGTGCAGCAACTCAAATCCGCGCGTCTGCGCCTTATGCTGTCCCTCGATGGCCTGGACGAATATCACGATACACAACGCCACTTCACTGATGGTAAGGGCACCTCACAACTTGTCGTCAATGCCATCCACATGGCGACCGCTGGGGGTGTAAGCCCAGATATTTCAATCACGGTCAGCAACCGCAATGCAGCCGGCCTCGCCGACGTCGTGACGTGGGTACTCCGTGAGAATCTGCCCTTCAGCCTAAACTTATGCCGTGACCACGCAAACTGCGCGCCACAACATGCTCTTCAACTGGATCCGGCCATCATCATCGGAGCTATGCAGCAGGCCTACAAAGTGATTGAAAATCACCTTCCCCAGAGAAGCTTGCTCACCTCTATGGCAGATCACGCAAATCTGGCCGCACCACACCTTTATCCCTGTAGCGCAGGGCGCGATTACCTGGTGTTCGACACTCAGGGAAGAGTGTCCAGGTGTCAGATGGACATCGCTCACGCCATCACAGACTATCTTGATCCCGATCCCCTTGCAGCGATTCGTAGTGATCACACAGGCTGGACAAATTTCGCCGTGACGGAAAAGCCAGCGTGTCGTGTATGCCGTTGGCAGTTGGTATGCGCTGGCGGATGTCCATTGCAAGCATACTACATCACCGGCTCTGCAAAGAGCGCATCGCCCAATTGTGCCATCTATCAGGCGCTCTTCCCCCAGGTCATACAACTGGAAGCGCTGCGCCAGATGAAAAACCGTTGAAGTCTGGAGCCCCGCACAACTCTGAGTCCCCAGGCGACATTGACGTGCCCATGACAGCGCCCTTCCATAACTGGTAAGCGGAACCTATGTCAACGATAGCGCAATCCTTAAACCGGCTCTTTAGCCGGCACCGTATCGTCTTCTGGTACGGCATCAAACGCGAGCTAACAGCGGAGTTCGAAGCTATGACGTTGCCCGGCGTGGAGAAAATCGCGTTAGGCAACAACCAGTTCGGTGTCAAGCACCGCATTCTGCGCGTGGTCGGCGCACATCTTGGCAAGCAACGCTGGGGAGAGCACGTCACCGAATCGGCCAGCCCGCGATAGACATTCGCTTCACCCAGACGGTCGCCGGCGGCGCGATAAATGGGCAGGGCTTCATCCAGGCGCGCCCGCGCCTCTGCATATTCAGCCAACGCAAAATGCAGGTTTCCCAGGCTGCGGAGCGTGTTGGCTTCACTCATACGACTGCCTATGGCGCGGTAGAGCGTCAGGGCAGCGTCGTAATATGTTCGCGCTTCCTCGCGCGCGCCCAAGCCAAAATGCACATCCCCCAGGCTTTTGCGGGTGTTGGCCTCGCCCAAACGTTCACCGCTCTCCCGGTAGAGAGGCAAGGCGTTTTCATAGCACGCCCGCGCCGCCTCGGGTTCATCCAGCATAGCGTGAATATCTCCCAGAGAAAGCAGCGTGTTGGCCTCGCCTAAACGGGCGCCGATGGCGCGATAAATCAACAGAGCGGCCTCATGACACGCTCGCGCTTCCTCATACGCATCCAGGCTGTAGTGGACGTCTCCCAGGTTCGTAAGCGTGTTGGCTTCGCCCAACCGGTCGCCGTTGGCGCGATATAGGGGCAAGGCTTCTTCCAGGAGCGAGTGCGCTTCCCGGTACTCCGCCAGCATCCGGTGCGCTTCCCCCAGGCGCAGAAGGGCAGCCGCAATTTCGCCGCGATCGTGGCGTTGGCGGGCGGCGTGTAGGCGCCAGGCCGCGCGTTCTCGCCACACATGCCAATAGCCGCGCCGTTGGAGATAGCCGTGAACGGCCTCCGCCAGCGCGATGACGGCCGGCCAGTCTTCACGCTCCCAGGCCCAGGCCATCGCGCCCAGCACGTTGTCGCGTTCGGCTTCCAGCGGCGCGTAGTCTGGTTGTCCGGCGTCGATAGCGTGCGCCTGAGCATAGGCAAGGTAGTAGTTGTAAAGACGGGCGCGGTAGGTCGCGGCCTGTTCCGCCGGGAGTTGCTGGACGGTGTAATGGCGCAAGAGCGGGTGCAGACTGTAGCGCTCGCCGGTCTGTATGAGCAGGGAGGCGTCGCTGAGTTGCCACAGCAGGGGCTCAAGGGTTAGCGTGTCAGTCTGCAGCGCCGACTGGAGCGCGGTCATATCGGCGCTGTCGCCGGGAATGAGAGCCAACGCGCCCAAAGCATCGCGCGCGGCGGGGGGCAGGGCCTGCCAGCTCAGGTCGAAAGTGACGCGCACACTGGCGTCGCGGCGCTCGCCGAATTCGAGGGCCGCCAGCCCGTGACGGCGCAGGCGGTCCAGGTAAGCCGCCAGCGGATCGCGCTCGCGGCGCAGGCGGCGGGTGATGAAAGCTGCGGCCAGCGTCAGAGCCAGGGGCAAGCCGCCCACCAGCTCGGCGATGGCGGCGGCGGCAACCTCAGAAGCGGGAACGTCGCCGAGGCGCGATTGCAGGAGCAGGACAGCGTCGGGCGTCTCCAGGGGCGCCAGATCGGTGGGGACGTCGGCGATAGCCTGGAGGCCCACGGTGACATCGCGGCTGGTGACGAGGACGGCGGCCTGGCCGCGGCGCGCCAACAAGGCGTCGGCGGTGTCTTTGGCCGTCTCGGCATTATCGAGGATGAGGAGGGGGCGGCGAATGCGCAGGAGGCCGGCCAGCGCGCCCAGGGGATCGGGTTCGCCGTGTCTGCCGAAGGCGGCAAGAATCCAGGCGGCGGCCATTTCGGCGGTGGGCGCGCCTTCGAGGGGAATCCAGAGGACGCCGTCCGGGAAGGCGCGCGCGTCGCTGAGGTCCTGTGCCACGCGCAGCGCCAGCGCGGTCTTGCCAACGCCGCCGATGCCGCTGAGCAGATGCGCGCCGCCAGCGCGAAGCTGCGCATTCAGCAACTCGCGGAGGGTCGCGCGGTCGATGAATGGCTCCGGTGGGTTCAGAGTTCGAAAAGGAACAGCAGCGGACTGCGGAGCAGGTTGCCCCACATTGAGCGCCAGGGGGCCGATGTTGATCTGTTGTGCGACCTGCTGCTCGATTTGGACGAAGGGAACAGCGCCGGCAACAGGCAAAGCCAGGGAAGCGAGGCCCGTGGGCGGGCAGGCCTGGAGTTCAGCCGCCAGTCGAGCGAGTTCGCCGTGCAAAGCGTCGCCGCCAGGAGTGTTCTCCGCCAGCACGCACAGGAGGAGGACGAGCGCATTGTCGCCGTTGGCGGCGGTCTGATTGCAGAGCGCCGCGATGAGCAGGTTCACACGCGCGGCGCGGTCAGGCGTGTTTTCGGGAACGCGGTTGATCCAGGGCGCCAGACGGGCATCGACGAAGACGGCGCGCAGGGCGCGGTCGCTCTCCAGATCGGGACAGCGCACGAGCGTCTCGCGCAAGCGTTGCGTCAATTCAGATGGGATCGCTGGCATCGGTTCCTCCGAGATCACCCCGCCGACATCGGCTCCGCCTTCCGAGTCGTAGCGGCTGAGCCTCACAGAACGTTCTGTTCAACAATCAGTATAACACGCAAACAGAGGCAGCGCAATTGCGCTGGCGCCGTTAACAAACCACTTTTTCTCCGAACTGCAATCCGCACAAACGGCCCCGCCTGACCCTACATGCCCCCGCCAGGGCAATGTTTCGTTTCGGGCCTGGCAAAACGCAAAAGACCTCAAGGCGTGTTTCCGTCGTAATGCCCGCTAGGGCAGTGCTTCTTTTCGGACACGCCATCTACCAACAATACCTACGTCGGGTTAGTCGTAATGCCCTGTCAAATGCCACCCGTGATGGGACACTCATAGCCGGGTGATATGGGCCATCACGGGCGGCATTTGACACAAAGGGACGTAGAGTTTGGTCGCCAGGGGCGGCGAAGTACGCACACCGGTATTCATACTTCTATTTTATTCACAATCACGAACTGCGCTATACCGCTTGTGAGGCCTGCTTAAGGGTCGAAAATTCGAGGGGCGTTATCGTTTGGCAGGCCCAACAAAAACGTCCCGGCTATCCGCCGGGACGTTTTATACAGATCAGGCAAAGAACTCGCAGCGCCTACACAGGCTCCTCTAGCTTTTCTTCGACCGGTTTGCTGGCGCCATCACTACCATTCTTACCCACGCGCCTACGCAATGGCCATTGCAGCCCGGGACGGCGTGGCAGACGCTTCTGACTGTCATCGCCCTGTTCGGTGTAATCCTGGTAATACTGATAATAGTACTCACTCCCCGTGCGCGTGCTGACTCGATTCACAACAACGCCCAGCATATTGGCATGCACACGTTGAAATTCCTCCACGGCGCGTTTTGCCAACCCGCGGCGGGTTTTACCGACATCGGTCACGAGCAGCACACCGCCTTCCCTCAGACGCGCTGCCAAAACCGCGGCATCGGTGACCATCAGAATCGGCGCACTATCGAAGATAATCAGATCGGCTATCGCCAACAGGATGTCGAGCACCGCCCCCATTCGCTCCGAGCCAAGTATCTCGGCCGGATTCGGGGGCAAGGGACCACAAGGCAACAGTTGCAGGTTTTCCACACCTGTATCCTGCAGATAAGATTCTGGATCAGGCTCTGAGGCCAGGAGAATGCTGCTTAGTCCCTCTGCATTGGAGACATTGAAGATCTTGTGGAGTACAGGGCGCCGAAGGTCGGTATCGACCATAATGACCCGAAATCCCGATTGGGCCATGGCCACCGCCAGGTTCGCCAGTGTTAAACTTTTGCCCTCCGAAGGGCCAGAACTGGCCACCAGTAAGGTACGCATAGGGTGATCGACAAACGAAAAACGAATGTTGGTACGTAGCGCGCGATATGCCTCAGCCGTGACAGAGAGGGGTTGGTGATGGACAACAAGTTTTTCCCCGTAACTCTCGCCCTCCATACGCGCGATGGCACCCAGCACAGGAAGCTGGGTGATCCGGGCAACCTCGTCCGTCGACTTGATGGTATCGTCAAGGAACTCGATGAGTACAGCACCGCCCACTGCCAGTCCCAGCCCGATGGCTGCGGCGAGCAACACGGTCTGAGCCACATTTGGGCTGATCGGCTCGGAGGGCAAAGTCGCGGG
>JAKJAB010000053.1:14723-15043 GCA_022707725.1 Chloroflexota bacterium
TGTGCCGACGAATTGAGCGAGGCATAGGTGGATGTGTAACTAGATAACCTTTGTTCAAGAGCGTCGATGTTGGCCTGATACTGCTGGATCGCGCGGGCACTGTTCGACGCATCGAGCTTGGCTTGCTCCTCGGCAATGCGCGCCTCAGTTTGTTCGATATTGGATTGCAAGCTTGCTAACCGTTGCTGAACGAAGATCTGGCGCTCGGATTCCTCACGTCCGGTGGGGCTTTGCAAGATCAACTGGTTGGCGATTTCGTCGGCGAGCGCCTGCGCCCGTTCGGGGATGGTATCGCGGACGCTGATCTCCAGGAGCTGCGT
>JAKJAB010000540.1:0-344 GCA_022707725.1 Chloroflexota bacterium
GACGCCCGCAGCGACATCTATTCGCTTGGCATTGTCTTCTACGAAATGCTGACGCAGCGCACACCTTTCGACGCCGACACCCCGCTGGCGATCCTGATGAAGCACGTCAACGACCCGTTGCCGCTGCCGCGCCGCATCAACCCGGCGATTCCCGAACCGTTCGAGCGCATCGTCTTCAAGGCGCTGGCGAAAAAGCCGGAAGACCGTTACCAGAGCGCCGTGGAGATGGCCCAGGCGTTGCGAGCTGCCGCCGAGGAAGCCGGGATCGAGCTGCCCACGCGCATCTCGCTGCCGCTCTCGTTCACGACGTCGGATGCGCCCGCGGAATCGGTGGCTGTCATCTC
>JAKJAB010000540.1:437-2054 GCA_022707725.1 Chloroflexota bacterium
CAGCGGCCTACCGACGATTTTGCGTTCGCCAACGACGAAACCGACATCACGCTGGGGCAGAAGCGCCTCCAAACGCTCGCGGCGGAGACACCCGTCCCATCTGCCGCTCCGGCGACCAGGCCGGTTGCACAGGCGGCGGCTGTGAAAGCGGCGGAGTCTCCCGCGCCTCGCGCCCCGCGCCGTTACGGTGTCGGTCGGGCCGTTCTCAATGCCATTTTGCTCGTCGTGTTTGGCAATCTGTTGATGCTCTCGGTTGCCGTCCCGACTCAAAACTGGTTGATTTATGAGCTTGGTTGGCCGGTACAAGTTTTTCTGGCGGCGTTGGGGCTGTGCTTCATCATGTACGCTACCGGGAGTCTCTGGATGTTGCCGTTCATCGGCCCGGCGTTGACGGTCGCCGTTCTCTTGACCTACAGCGCACTTGCCAACAACTGGACTCACTGGCGCATCTCGTGGATCATTCTGGTTTGGGTTGTCGTCACTTCATTCGCACTCCCGATCTGGATAGCAAAGAAGAAGACGCTCGCGCGCGGGCTGGGGCGTATCTTTGCCGTGGTTCTAGGCCTCATTACGATTGTGCTGATCCTGGCTGTGTTCCTGTGGATCACGCCACAATACTTCACGGCGCTCATCAACGCGATTTTTTAGGCGACAGCACGCTCGTTTTCAAAACCCCGGAGGGTGCCAAACCTCCGGGGTTTTTGATTTCTTGTAGTCATTCGATAGCTACCTGTTAGCTATCGAATAGGCATCCCCTCCTTCATTATGCTATCCTATAGCCATATTCACGTTAAGGAGGAAAATCATGAACAAGCGAGTTTCGACATTAATGGGTCTTTTTCTGGTTGTGATGGGCGGGCTGCTGCTGATGTCCAACGTGGTGCTGCCGCTGTTTGGCATCCGCTCCTGGTACTGGAGCGTCTGGCGATTGTGGCCGACGATCGTGGTCAGCGTAGGGGCGTTCTTTATGCTGATCCCGCTGTTGTGGCCCCACAAGCGTGGCCTGGGCGCATTCTTCATTGTCGGCGCGCCGGTTCTGGCGACGGGCGGCATCTTGCTCTTCACCAGCGTCTTCGACGTGTGGGGGGCCTGGTCGTGGCTCTGGCCGGCGGAAGTGTGGTCCGTTGCGCTCGGCTTTGCTCTGGCGGCGTTCTTCATGCGCAACGTCTGGTTGATGATCCCCGCCATCATCATCGGGATGAACGGGGCGCTGTTACAGTTCTGCGCGCTCACCGGTTGGTGGGAGGTGTGGGCCGTGCTGTGGACCATCGAGCCGCTCTCGGTGGGGCTGGCGTTGCTGTTCGTCTACTTCCGCAAACACCGCCACGGCTTGCTGGTCGCCGGAACGATTCTGTGCGCGATTGCCGCCGTTGGACTGATCGGGATGCTGGGCCTGGTAGCCCTCCGGCCCGGTTGGTGGGTGCTCAATATGATCGGTCCGGCGCTGCTGATAGGGATTGGCATCTTACTGCTGCTCTCCAACGCGCGTCCGCGCCTCAACCTGCGCGAGTCGGTCTCTGAGCGGTAGGATAAGAAAAAAGTAACTATTCAGCCTTGAGGTGGGACGCACTTAACTGAACCCAAAACGGCAATTTTTGCGCTTCCTACTGTCATTGC
>JAKJAB010000541.1 GCA_022707725.1 Chloroflexota bacterium
TGTTGATGATTGCCTTTGGCGGCATCGGGGCTGCCGGCGTCGTCATCGCCCGCAAAGGCTCGCTGAAAACGGCGATCCCCTATGGGCCGTTCATCATCCTGGGCTGTGTGACCACCATGCTCTGGGGGCCACAAATCCTGCACTGGTTCCTCACCTGACCACATCCGTAACTCGCAATTCGTAACTCGCAAGGGAGTGTTATGACCTACACATTACGCAATCCCCATCTCGAAGGGAATTCGTTCTTCTGGGAGGGCGGGCTGGTGGGCGTGCTACTCTCACACGGCTATACGGCGACGACGGCGGAAGTTCGGCTGCTCGGCCGCTTCCTGCACGAGCACGGCTACACCGTCTCCGGCCCGCTGCTGCCCGGTCACGGCACGACGCCGCAAGACATGAATCGCTGCCGCTGGCAGACGTGGGCAGAGGCGTTCGAGTCCGCCTACCGCGACCTGGCGGCGCGCTGTGAGCGTGTCTTCGTGGGCGGCGAATCGATGGGTGGCCTGTTGGCACTTTACCTGGCGAGCCAGCATCCTGAAGTCGCCGGTGTCATGGCTTACGCGGCTGCACTCGTCGTGCCCTCCAGCTTTGCGCAGACTTTTTTGCTGCCACTGCTGGCTCCGTTGGGCGTGATCTTGCAGAAAAGGCCGGGTGCGCCGAACACCGCCGACGCGCGCTGGCAGGGATATGATCAAAATCCGTTGCGCGCCACACAGCAGTTGTTCGCCTTGCAAGCCGCGACCCGTGCGCGTTTGTCTGAGATCACACGGCCCATTCTGATCGTACAAGGCCGTCTGGATACTTCAGTCGATGCCTCGGCGCCGGACGTGATCTATCACAGGGTCCGTTCGACCGAAAAACATCTGTATTGGTTCGAGCATTCCACACATTGCGTCTTGCTCGATCAAGAATGGGAAGACGTTGCGGCGCTGACGCTGCGTTTCATGGAAGGGAAGTTGTGATTCTTTCTGGAGGGTGCTATGCCATCTGAAGCGGACCTCAAAGTGTTACAAGCCGACCCGTCGCCGTTTTTCCTGCAGGGCGGTTTGGTCGGAGTGTTGCTGCTGCATGGATTCACCGGCACGCCGCGGGAAATGTGGCCTTTGGGGACGTATTTGCACGAACGCGGCCTCACCGTCTCCGCGCCGTTGTTACCCGGGCACGGTGCCACCCTCGCAGAGATGAATCGAGTCAACTGGCGCGATTGGGTCTCAGGTGTGGAAGTCGCTTATGCTCATCTCAAACAGACGACCACACGATGGTTCCTTGGTGGCTTCTCGATGGGATCGTTGTTGACTCTGTGGATGGCCGCGCACCACGATGACATCGCCGGTATCGCGCTCTATGCGCCAGCCCTACGAATTGCGGACTGGCGTCTCAACTTGACGCCGTTGTTCAGACCTTTTATCCGCAGTTATCCCCAATCCGGTGAATCCGATCTGCATGATCTTGAGGCTGCACGGTGGATGGGAGGATTCTCGCGTTATCCGGTGGGGGCAGCGGCGGAGTTGTGGCATCTGCATCGCCACGTGCTGCGTGATGTATCCTATGTGAGAACACCGGCGCTGGTGGTTTATGCGGAAGGGGATCGCTCGATTCACCCTTCCAGTGGGCCGGAGACGGTACGCCGTCTCTCGCAGCAAACTTCGGTCGAAACCCTGGTTTTGCGCGACTCTGGCCATGCTGTCGTCGCTGATCGGGAATGGGAAACTGTCGCCGAGGCCACCTATCGCTTTGTGCAGCGCCACGCGGAAGGCACTTGAAATGAAAAAGGCTCCTGCACCAGGAGCCTTTCTTGGCGGAGAGGATGGGATTTGAACCCATGGAGCCTTTCGGCTCACGCGCTCTCCAGGCGCGCGCATTAGACCGGACTATGCTACCTCTCCACGAGTGCGGAGATTATAGCATAACCAGACGATTTTACAAGCTTTATGTTGTGAAAAAGCGTCCCGACTTCACAAGTCGGGACGCTGGCTGTCTTGTTAGGCTGCGACAGGAGCTGTCTTGAGTATCGGTGGCTCGACAGGCTCCGCTGCTGTCGGCGCC
>JAKJAB010000542.1 GCA_022707725.1 Chloroflexota bacterium
GATATGCTGGTAGCCGTCTGCTCCGTGATAGCCGATGCCCTTGAGCGACCAGGGATGCGCCCCGTGCCAGCCGCCGCCGACCTTCAGCACCACGTCGCGCCCGGTGAACGCGCGCGCCAGCAGAATCGCGTACATCGTCGAGAGCGTGCCGCTGGTGGTAAAGCGCACGCGTTCCGCGCCCGTGCACGCGCAGAGCAGCTCGGCAGCTTCGACCTGACATCGTTCGGTGAAGCCGGTTTGCAAACCCAGGCCGCCGGCGAAAGCCTGCGCCAACGCCGCCGTGACGACTTCTGGGTTGTGTCCCAGAATATTGGCGAGGTGGCCCTGCCAGAAATCGAGGATGCGGTGACCGTCCTCGTCTGTGACCCACGCGCCGTGGGCAGCGGCGATGCGCGGCGGGAAAGGCTGCATCAGGCGCAACGTGTGGCTGCCGCCATCCACCAGCACGCGCTGCGCCCGGTCGTTCAAAGTTGCCGATTTGCGCGCGCGCGCGGCGTATTCGGCTCTCAATTTATCTAAAAGAGGGGTGTAATCGCGCGTTTTCATGTCAGCGCCAACTCGATCACCGGCACAACCACGTCCGGCTGCTTCATCGGGAGTTCCAGCACGAGGACGTGGTCACCGATCTGCAATTGACTCGCGGACCACTCCGTGGGCTTCAGTGCAACTTCACTGCCGTCGTGGAGGAAACGGGCATAGCTGACTTTGCCCGCCAACTCTGGAACCATCAGATGCTTGAAAGGCCAGGCGTACACGTGGATGTAAAGCTTATCGCCGTTCTGCGTGAGGCGGCAGTCTTGTGGTTCCTGGTACTCACTTTGCGTGCAACCATAGATCGATTCACTATGTAGGGCCATCCAATCACGGTAGACCGCAAGGGCATCCAGCGCGCGCTGATCGAAAGTGCCGTGTGAGGTTGGCCCTACATTCATTAACAGGTTACCACCCCGTGCTACGGTATTGATCAACATACGAATCAATTGCCCCTCGTCTTTCCAGCTAAGTTCGTCTCGGAAATATCCCCAACTCCCACTGAACGTCTGACAGGCTTCCCAAACCACCGGCTCGCCGTCCACCTTCACCCATTCCAGCGGCTGCACCTGTTCCGGCGTGTAGATGTCCGCCGCTACGGGCAAATCCATCCGATTATTCAGGATGATGTGGGGCTTCAACTCGCGGATCAGCGCGTACAGCTCCTCGCTCTCCCAATCGTCGCGCCCCTTACCCGGCAAACCGTGGTAGTCACGCCCTGGGTAGGAGAAGTCACACCACAGGATATCGGGATCGAACTGCGTGATCAGCTCGCGCACCTGGTTGCGCATGTACTCGGCGTAGCGCTTCATATCGCGGCCTTCGTTCAGTCTGGCAACATCAGGGTGATTGCGCAATGGGTGGAAAACGTCGATCAGGAAGTCTGGGTGATGCCAGTCGAGGAGCGAGTAGTAGAAGCCGATGCGCAGCCCCTCGGCGCGGAACGCCTCGACAAAAGGCGCGATCAGGTCTTGGCCGTATGGCGTGTTCGTGACCTTATAGTCGGTGTAGGCCGAATCCCACAGGCAGAAGCCCTCGTGGTGCTTGGACGTGAGGACAACATACTTCATCCCCGCCTCGCGTGCGGCTTTCGCCCACCGGCGCGGATCGTACTTCGTCGGGTTGAAACGCTCGAAGTAACGATAGTAATCCTCCGGCGGAATCTGCTCCTGCGACTGCACCCACTCGTGGCGCGAAGGAAGCGCGTACAGTCCCCAGTGGATGAACATGCCGAATCGGTCGTGGATGAACCACGTGGTGTCGCCTTGGGTTGGTTTTGGTTTTAACATGGGTATTCTCCTTATTCCCGTAGATTTTGAGTATGCTGGAGCACATATGGCGCTCAGCAACAAAAGTCCGTTTGTGAACACAGAAATTATACTCTCGCCCTTGTCGAACGCAATCGGAATGTGTTAGAAAATTGGTAACTATTCAGGTGGGGCGCACTTTTACGCCTGCAATGACAGTAGGAAGCGCAAAAATTGCCGTTTTGGGTTCAG
>JAKJAB010000543.1:0-1757 GCA_022707725.1 Chloroflexota bacterium
GCCATGAAGAGAACCGTCGTAACGGGAAGTTTCGATGATTTGCAGGCGCGTGACTTTCGCTTCCTGGAAGTGGCGTCGAAGCTGGGCAGCCTGCATGTGTTATTGTGGTCTGACGAGACCATACAACAGATAGAACGAAAGCAACCCCGGTTCCCGCAAGCGGAGCGGATGTACATGCTGCAGGCCATCCGGTACGTCGATGGACTGACTTTGGTGACGGGACATATCGAGCGGGACGCCATACCGCAAATCGACGCCATCCAGCCGGATGTGTGGGCGGTGGATGAGATGAGCGACAGTAGCCAAAAGCGTTCGTATTGCGAGGCGCGCGGGATGGCATACCATGTCGTGGAAGAGGATGTTCTACGACGCTTCCCTGGGGTATCGATGGAAGCCGATGATGGCCGGACGCCGCGCAAGAAAGTAGTCGTCACGGGCAGTTTCGACTGGCTACATTCGGGCCATGTGCGGTTCTTCGAGGAGACGGCTGAGTTGGGAGATTTGTACGTGGTCGTTGGGCATGATGACAACATCAAGCTGCTGAAAGGTGAGGGGCATCCTTTATTTCCGCAGAACGAGCGCAGGTACATGGTGCACTCAATCCGCTACGTCAAACAAGCGCTGATCTCCTCGGGGCATGGATGGATGGACGCCGAACCGGAGATCGCCAGGATCAAGCCGGATATCTATGCGGTGAATGAGGATGGCGACCGGCCGGAGAAGCGGGCGTTCTGTGAGGCACACGGTCTCGACTATATTGTGCTGGAGCGGTTGCCCAAAGAGGGGCTGCCGAAGAGGCAGAGCACAACTCTGCGGGGGTTCTGAGGCGGAGCATTGGTGCAGGATGTAGAACGGCAACACCGCTTCGTTCGCATAGGTGAGGAACGGCGTGCTGCGCGTCAGATATTTGAAGCCGAAGCCCACAAACGCCAGAATCCAGCACATCGCGCTAATCCCGAAAATCCCGAACACCTGCACATAGCGCGCCGAACCGAACGCCGGGTCACCCCGGCCGGCCCACAGCGCCAACAACGCGAAGAAGCACGCGACGCCCGCGCCGAGCGAAATCCACCGCTGTTGCTGGATGCGTCGTTGCAACCCTTCGTGCGCCATTAGGATAAGTTTTGTGCCAATCATTGCATCCCCATAGTTCTGCAAAGTAGGAATGAGATAAGCAACCGCGCAAGCTGTATGTCACGCCGTTTTTCGCAGCGCCCAAAACAGTTTGACCAACTCTTATCCCCAGAGCCTCACCAGAGTCCATAGATTGGCCCGACAACGTAGAAGACGATCATGCCGATAGAGTTGTAAAATCCGTGCGCCAGGATCGTCGCCCACAGATTGCCGTCGAATCTGCGTTTTAGCCAACTGTAGAAGAGCGCGTCAACGGTGGTGACGACCACGCCAATGAGGCCCTGCTCGGTGTGCGCCAGGCCAAACAGCAGGCTGGAAAGGCCAGCCGTCAGCCACACCCCAGACGGGCCATCCCCAAACAGATCGGTGAGCAGTTTCTGCAGATAACCGCGATAGGCAATTTCCTCGCCCAGCGCTGCCAACGTCCACGAAAGCGCCAGGAGGAACAGCAGTTGTCCCAGGTTGCCTTTGAGCTGCGCAAACCCGCTGTAGTCTATCGTCGCGCCGGTCACGCGGTTCAGGATAGGCATCATCACACCCACGTCGAACAGTTGCAGGCCGACAGCGCCGAGCAAGGCGAAACCGACGACCTGCGGCCAGGATTGCGCGCGCTTGAAACCCAC
>JAKJAB010000543.1:1767-2024 GCA_022707725.1 Chloroflexota bacterium
GAGACAACCAGCATCCCCAGGAGCACCAGAGTCGGCAGAAACAGGTCCAGCACAATGACCGCCGCCGCTGCGAGAAGTTCAATCACCGTGATGATTTTCCAGAGCTTTTTGTTATTCATTGTAGCAATTACCTCGCAACTTGAATTTCAAACGGTTATCTCTTGCCGCAAACCTTCGATGCAGGCGGCGATCCACGCTTCCAACGCTGCCGGATACTCCAAACCCCATCGCGTTGCCACCTCACGTGCCAGCCGGTG
>JAKJAB010000544.1 GCA_022707725.1 Chloroflexota bacterium
GCTTTCACTTTTGCGTGATCCTTCTTCCCTTTTGTTGTTTCCACCCCGCTTGCCACATCCACGCCCCACGGGCGCACCTGCGCGATGGCGTCCGCCACATTTTCTGGCGTGAGGCCGCCCGCCAGCAGCAGCCGGCAGCGCTCCGCCAGCCAGCGCGCAATCTCCACGTCCACAACCAGTCCGGCGCCGCCCTTCTCCTGCGGGTGGTAAGCATCCACCAGTAATTGGGGGATGTTCTCAACGGATTCAGCGGATCGAACGGATGGAATCTCCGTTTGAATCCGTTCAATCCGTTGAGGGAAATACTGCGCTAAACCCTCGCGCGCTTCGGCGAGAGTTTGGGGACGTAGCGCCTTGAACGCATACGGAGCCAGGGCCGCGACGTCGGCGGGGGATTCCGCGCCGTGCAGTTGCACGAGATTCAACCCGGCGGCGTCGATGACGGCGCGGACGGCGTCTACCGGCGCATCCACGAACACGCCCACGCAGCGCGGACTCGCGTCCCTGAATTCCGCGCGGATGGCCTGGATAATCTCCCCGGCCTGCTCCGGCGTGACGTAACGTGGACTCGGCGGATAGAAGATGAAGCCCAGGAAATCCGCGCCGGCCTCCGCTGCGCAGCGCGCATCCTCAAGATTCGTAATTCCACAGATTTTGACGTAAACCAACGTTCTCCTCTATTCGCGAAGATTCGCGTGATTCGCGGTTAGCTTTGTAAGTTGGCGCACTTTCTCTCCCACATCGCGCGCCGTCACGAGCGCCTCGCCTACCAGCATCGCATCCACACCGATAGCTTGCAGGCGCGCGGCATCCTCCGGTGTGTGGATGCCGCTCTCGGCGACGACCATCACGTTATCGGGGATACGCGGGCGCAGCGCGGCGACCGTGTCCAGCGTGACGTGGAACGTGCGTAGATCGCGGTTGTTCACGCCGATGAGGCGCGGGCGCAGCGATAGCGCGCGTTCCAGTTCTGCCGCGTTGTGGACTTCGATCAATGCCGCCATGCCCAGATGACGGATCAGCGTATAGAGGTCGCACAGCGTTGCGTCGTCCAACACGGCGACGATGAGCAGCGCGGCGTCCGCTCCAGCGGCGCGCGCCTCGTAGACCTGGTATGCATCCACGATGAAGTCTTTGCGCAGCACGGGGATGTCCACGACCTGCCGCGCGGCGCGCAGATCGTCCAGGCTGCCCTGGAAGAAGCGCGCATCGGTCAGCACGCTGATTGCGGCTGCACCGTTGGCGGCGTAGGCGCGCGCCAGTTTCACCGGGTCGAAGTCCGGGCAGAGCAGGCCCTTGCTTGGCGACGCTTTTTTCACCTCTGCGATCAAGCTGACGCCGGGCGCTTGCAGCGCCGCCAGAAAGTCACGCGGGGGTGGAGCAGATTGGGCTTTGTCTGCTATTACATCTAGCGGCCTGGCCTGCTTTTGCAGGGCGACTTCTTCACGCTTGTGCGCGATAATTGTATCTAAGCTGATGTGCGCTTTCTCCAAAAACACGACGGTATGCGTTGTCATATCCTGGCATTTGAACTTGCGGTAGCCCAGTTTGTGATAGAGGTGCAGCGCCGGTTCGCTTTTGTGACCGGTGAATAGCTCGAAGCGTTGCACGGCGCCAAAGTGCTGCTCCAGGGTTTGCATCAAGCGCGTACCGATGTCTTGCCCTTGCACATCGGGATGAACGATCAACCGCCCGACGTAACATGTGCCGTCTTTCGCGTAGCCGCGCACTGAACCGACGATGCACTCCCCGGCTGTGGCTTTGAAGAACGTCATCCGCCCAAAGTCTGCCTGGATTTCATCCGGCGTTTGGCGCAGCGGCGGCAAGTCGAAGTCGTTATACCGCTGCGCCTCGCTCAGGTAGGCCAGCTTTTGCAGGGCGAGGATGGCTTCCAGATCAGCCTCTTCCGCCAGCACGATATCGACAGTTTGCCGGTTATGATTTAGCTCGCCATCCCTTGACTGCATGCCACCAATGCCTCCAGTTTGTATAAAGCCGCGCCGCTGTCGATGCTTTCGGCA
>JAKJAB010000545.1 GCA_022707725.1 Chloroflexota bacterium
GATCCCGAAACCACGCTGGATCACGATGGCAGTGTGCGCTCGCTGGTGTTTCGCGTTCCTTTCCTTGATGTTGACCAGGGAATTGTCGCGGCGCACTTTGCGCTGGAAACGCTTCAGGCCGATACTGCGGCCATTCTTTATGTTGAAAACAGCGGGTACGGCACCACACTCGCCGACGCATTCGAGAAAACGTTCACCGCCGGTGACGGCGAGATTCTGGTTCGCAAAACGTACAATCAGGATACGGAAAAGTATTTCGACGTTCTGACGGAAGTGCGTGAGGCAAACCCTGACGTTTTGTATCTCCCCGGTTATTACGACGTGATGAACCGTCTTGTCTCGCAGGCGCGCCAGTTTGGCATGTTTCAGACGATCATCGGCAGCGATGGTTGGGATTCTCCAGACCTGGATTTAGGGGTGACGGATGGCTGCTACTTTATTACCCATTACTTCGCCGGCGAACCGCGCCCCGAAGTGACGGCCTGGACGCAGCTCTACACCGCTCGCTATCAGGTTGATCCCGATGCCGTGGCAACGTTGAGCTACGACGCGGCGAATATCCTCTTTACAGCCGTCACTGCTGCTGGCACACTTGATCCCTTTGCCGTGGCCGGTGTGTTGGAAACGGCAACCTTCGAAGCTGTCTCCGGGCCATTGACCTTCGATGAGTTCCACAACCCGACCAAGGGTGTCCCGATGGTGCGTGTCTTCAATGGTCGCCTCACCTACGTTGACCGGCTCATGCCGTAATTCGTGGTTGTATTTCCTCTCATTCGTGTTATGATTGCTCTTGCAATTTATTGCAACTGCAAGGAAACGCAATAATGTCCTGTGAAGAACTCTTGCTCGAACATCTCCGCGCGCGTGGCTTGCGCCTCACGCCGCAGCGTGAACTGGTGTTGGCAACGCTGCATCATATCGAAGGCCCGGCCACGGCGGAGGAAATCTACGCGCGCGTTCACGCGGTCAGCGCCAGTGTGGACATCTCCACGGTCTACCGGACGCTGGAACTGTTCCAGGAATTTCAACTGGTTTCCAGCTTCGATCCCGGCGATGGCAAACGCCGTTACGAACATCTGGGCGTCGAAGCGCCGCACCATCGTCTCGTGTGCCGTTCGTGTGGGCAGGTGATCCCGATCGAGCAGGCAGACGTGCGCCCGCTGGCCGAGCATCTCGCGACTGCTTACGGCTTTACCGTCGACGAGGGCGACCTGACGATCTCCGGCCTCTGCGCTACGTGCCGCGCCGCAGCATAATAGTACACGGATTTCACAGATTCTCTGGATTTTTTTCTGTGTGACGATCCGTGTTTTTTTTGTTGATCCGTGCACCGAACTGCATGATGATTTTGCTGAATGCGGATTTGTGAAGATCCGAGATTGATTTCGAAGGAGGTACTATGTTGTTTTCACCGGTTCCAATGCACATTCCTGATGGATTTCTTTCTGTGGGCGTCTCGCTCGTGTTGTGGGTGGTCGCCATTGCCGTGGTCGGGTACGCGCTCAAGCGCGTCAACGCGGACGTGGGCGAGCGCCAGGTTCCGCTGATGGGCGTGCTCGCGGCCTGCATCTTTGCCGGGCAGATGCTCAACTTCTCGGTGACAGGCGGCACGTCGGGTCACCTGATGGGGGCGGCCATCGCCACGATCTTGCTGGGGCCGTGGGCGGCGATCCTGGTGCTCACGTGCGTAGTGGGTGTGCAGGCGCTCATCTTCCAAGATGGCGGTCTGCTGGCCCTGGGCGCGAACATTGTCAATATGGGCATCATCGGCGTGACGGTGGCGTATTTTGCGCATCGCACGCTGCAAAAGGCGCTGAGCAAATGGTCAGGCGGGCTGTACGTCAGCGGTTTTGTCTCCGGCTGGCTCTCGATCTTTGTGGCGTCGCTGGCCTGCGCGCTGCAACTGGCGCTCTCGGGTTCTTCACCTGCCAATATCGCGGTTCCGGCGATGGCGGGCATCCACGCGCTGATCGGCATCGGCGAGGGCTTAATCACGGCGGGAGCGTTAGTGTT
>JAKJAB010000546.1 GCA_022707725.1 Chloroflexota bacterium
TCCTTCGAAAATAAACCACCAAGACACGAAGACACAAAGGAAAACTTAGAAAACTTCGTGACTTGGTGTCTTTGTGTGCCGACATCGATGCCACGCGTCGGTTCGTCGAAGATCAGAATCTTCGAATCGCAGAACAACCACTTTGCCACGACCACCTTCTGCTGGTTGCCGCCAGAAAGGTTGTTCACAATCTGGGAGAGGTTAGGCGTTCTGATCGTGAGGTCTTTGACATAGCGCTGCGTGACGACCATCTTTTGACTGCGCGAAAGCACGCCCTACGACTCTTGTTGTTTTCCTCGAAAATGCTCAAAAGTCTTATGTGATATCGTTACCATACGGGCCAAAAAGAAAAGCGACCATTGAACGCTCTATGAGATAGATGCTATTCCAGAGCTTGGCCGCTCGATCCCCGGACGATGATCGCGGTTGGCAGAACGATTTCTTGATAGGTTGTTGGCGCCCCTGCAGAAAGCCGCGCCAGCAGCAACTCGGTGGCTTGTCGCCCCATTTCGTAGGCAGGCTGAGCGGCGACCGTCAGGAATGGATCCACAACCAGGTCCGCGGGCAAGTCATCGAAACTTACCAATGCTGTGTCCTCTGGCACACGCAGACCGGCATCCCGCAAAGCCCGTAAAGCGCCGATGGCGATAAAGTTATTGCCGGCGAACAAGGCGCTTGGACGCGGCGTCCTTGCCAGCATCTGCACTGTCATGTCGTACCCGCTTTCCAGCGAGAACTCGCCATAGCAAATCAGCGTTGCATCCACATCCGCTCCTGCTTCCGCCAGCGCACGCCGGTAGCCAGCTACGCAATCCTCAGCCGTGGACACCCCTCGTGGGCCGCTCAACATGGCAATCCGACGATGTCCCAATGACAGGAGCAAGCGTGTCAATTGGTAGGCGCCCCCTTCGGAGTTACAGCGCACCACATCGGCCTGGGAATCGGGAATCCGGCGATCCAGCACCACCACGGACGTGTTCTGGCTCTGAATAAACTTGATCGGTGCAATCGCACCGCTGGCAGGCACCAACAGCACGCCGTCCACCTGCTTTTGCACAAGCACGTGCAAATACTTGTCTTGCTCAGCCTCCGACTCATCGGTGTTGCACAAGATCACGTTGAAACCGGCGTCGCTGGCGGCATCCTCGACCCCGCGCGCAACCGTTGTCCAGAACGGGTTGGAGTTATCGGTCAAAATCAGTCCCAGCGTGTGAGTCCGCCGCGAGCGCAAGCTGCGGGCCAACACGTTGGGAACATAACCCAGGTCAGCAATGGCAGCCTCCACACGCGCGCGCGTTTGCTCATTCACGTAACCGGAGTTGTTGATCACGCGAGAAACCGTTATGGGGGCAACGCCTGCCCTTTTCGCTACATCACGTATGGTGGCCATAGGTTGGATAACGGAACAGGGATATGGTACCGTTTTCCTGGTACGCTTACCATAGTACAACAGAAATGTTCCAATGTCAAGAGGTGTTTGCATTAGTCACAGAACGACTCAAGCATAGTACCAGATAAAGCTGTTCGACGATGGCGTGGGTGAGGGTGTCCTAGCTATCGAAGTAGAGGTAAATGGTGGCTTACAACATCAAAGTTGAGATCATTGTTTGTTACGCGCCTTGCGGTATAATCTGTGTTGACCACGATAGAAATCTACACAAAGCGAGGAGCAAACGATGAAATATGGCATGAACCTGAAACCACCTGCTGAGGGGGAACTGCAAGATCGGGCGCTGGACCTGGTGTCGCTGGGCGGGCTGATCCACCGGCTAGACCCCGGGATGATTCCTTTTCGCAAGGCGACGCATTGCGATATTCACGTGAGCGGCGGCGAGTTCAACGTGGCCGCGAACCTGGCGGATTGCTTTGGCTTGCGGACGGGCATTGTCTCCGCGATGGTGGATTATCCCATTGGTGATCTGATCGCGGAGCGCGTGCGCGCGATGGGCGTCATCCCCTTCTACAAGCATTTCGAGCACAACGGCGTCACCGGCCCG
>JAKJAB010000547.1 GCA_022707725.1 Chloroflexota bacterium
TGAGGTCGGTCGTAACCTGCGCCACACCTTCGGAAGCAATGCTACAGACCTCGCCGATAACAAACTGCGCCCCCTCGTCAATTGCTTTCGTCGTAGCTTCGCGCGCCGCCGTAAAATCGCAGCGTCCATCTTGCAGCGCCACCTGTACACGCTTGCCCAACACGCCACCGCGTTGGTTCCAGCCATCCACGGCCAACACAACGCCATCGCGCACGGCATTGCCCCACGGCTCGAAATCGCCACTGAAAGGAGCGACGACCGCCACGATAATCGCTTCAGCCCCCACATTATCCTGACGCTCGCAAGCGGGTACACACAGCAACAGCGCGAGACAGGCGAAGAATCGTCCCGTGTGATGTAGTGTCTTTCCAAACCCTGAACGCAGCAATCCTGATATCCACATAGCCTCTATAGTATACCTCAAAGTCACGACACAAATAAAACCGGAGTTGCCAGACAACCCCGGTTTTTACCGATTGCTGAAAGCTGACCGCTAACAACTACCCTCCACCCAGATACGCCTCGCGCACGCGTGGATTGTCAGCCAGCACTTGAGCTTCGCCTTCAAACTCAATCGTCCCGGTCTCCAAAACATATCCGCGATTCGCAATCGAGAGGGCCATGTGTGCGTTCTGCTCGACCAACAACACGGTCACCCCTTCACGGTTGATTTCTTGAATGATGTCAAAGATCTCCTCTACCAGGATCGGGGCCAGGCCCATCGAAGGCTCGTCCATCAGCAACAGTTTGGGTTTCGCCATCAACGCGCGCGCGACGGCCAACATCTGCTGCTCGCCGCCGGAGAGCGTGCCGCCGGTTTGCTCAAGACGTTCCTTCAGACGTGGGAAAAGCTGAAAAACATGTTCCATACTGTCGGCGATTTCGCGTTTGTCCTTGCGGGTGAACGCGCCCATTTCCAGATTTTCGCGCACGGTGAGCGGGGCGAAGATGCGCCGGCCTTCCGGCACCTGGACGATGCCCATCGGGACGATGTCGCTGGCGGATGTGCGCGTAATGTCCATCCCATCGTAGACAATCGACCCGCTATCGGCAGATTGTAAGCCCGAAATCGTGCGCAGTGTCGTGGATTTGCCCGCGCCGTTCGCGCCGATGAGCGTCACCACTTCACCACGATCCACATGAAAGGAGACGCCGTGCAGCGCACGAATTGCGCCATAAGATACGTATAGGTCCTTAACTTCCAAAAGCGCCATCGTCGTCCTCCCGGCGAATGTCCAAGGCCTGACGGCCCAAATAAGCTTCGCCCACGTGCTGGTCGTTGCGCACATCGGCGGGGAACCCACGCGCAATGATCTCGCCAAAGTCCATCACCGTAAGCCACTCGCAGATGTTCATCACCAACCGCATCTGGTGCTCCACCAGCAAAATCGTCAGATCGAAACGGTCGCGGATGAAGTGGATGAGGTCCATCAACTCGTCGATTTCTTGCGGATTCATCCCGGCCGCCGGTTCATCCAGGATCAGCAATCGAGGATAGGCCGCCAACGCGCGGGCGATCTCCAGCCGGCGCTGCAGACCGTAAGGCAGGCTGCCCGCGATGTCGTTCCGTCGCTCCCCCAAACCGAAGATTTCCAGGAACTCCTGGGCCTGCGCCGCCATCTCCGTCTCCTTCTCACGGAAGCGTTTGGTATGCAGCACCGAATCCACCAAGCCATACCCGGCATGTGGGTGATATGCGATACGCACGTTGTCCAGCACGGTGAGGTTGGAAAACAGGCGAATGTTTTGGAACGTACGCGCGATCCCCATCTGGATGATCTCGTGCGAAGGCAAGCCGACAAGTTCAGTGCCCTTGTAGCGAATGCTGCCCCGGGTAGCACGATAAACACCCGTGACTAAGTTGAAGACCGTGGTCTTTCCAGCGCCGTTCGGCCCGATTAGCCCGACAAGCTCGCCATGCCGCAGGGTCAAATCGAAATTGAAAACAGCCCGCAAGTTGCCAAAAAAGTGCGTCACGTTGTCTACCTGCAAAAC
>JAKJAB010000548.1 GCA_022707725.1 Chloroflexota bacterium
GGTTTCAAACACTACGAGAATCCATACTGTGTGGCCGAGCTGCCGGCTTCTGAGATGGACGTTCACTTTGGCGATTACGTGATGCGGCTTGTATTTTAACACATTGCTAATAGAATGATGACGTGGTCGATTCAGAATTTGTGCCCATTGGCAACGCCATATCCGGCATGGCGCAATGACTTGTCCTGATTTGCAGTTGTAAAGGAACACCTATAATAACGGTAACGTTGAATAAGACTGCGTCACCTTATTCATGGGCGCGCGAGTTTACAGAAAAGCCTTCCTGCTGTGTCGTTGGGATACAGTAGCGGCTATATCATAAAAAGGAGGACAAACTGGAAATACAAAAAACGAAATCTTAGCACCCATTACTCTCTGTATTGTATTCGACAAGTCACTGGATTACTATTCTTTAAGGAGGAAGAACGATGAAGAAGATTTCACGTCGACAGTTCTTGCAGGTTTCGGCTCTCGCCGGAGCGAGCGCTGTCCTGGCAGCCTGCGGCAAGCCCACTGCGGCGCCTACCACAGCGCCCGCCACTGTAAAGCCCGAAGAACCCAAAGCCGTTCAGCCAACCGCTGTCCCCGTGGCGGAGCAAAAGTGGCCCCGCGATGTAAAGCGCGACCGCACATTGGTGTATGCGTTTGGTGACGTTGAGGATGCGGCGGCCGGCATCGGTAACTTCTACGCCAACAACTGGCACCAGCGCGCCGGCTCGGCGATGCTCGAGTTCCCCTTCTACTACTGCGCGCTCAACAACAAGACCTATCCCTGGATTGCCGAGAGCCACGAGTATAACGCGGATGCCACCGAAATGACGCTGTATCTGCGCAAGGGCGTCAAGTGGGCGGATGGTGAAGACCTCAACGCCGCTGATGTGGTATTCACATACAACAGCCTTAGAGACAAGGCCCCTGACCTCGAAAACTCCGGATTTGTGAAGCAGTACGTCGCCTCGGCCGAGGCCGTCGATGACTACACCGTCAAATTCAAGCTCACCGAACCGAACTACCGCTGGCACTTCACCGGCTGCACCGGGCGCTTCGACCGCGGCGTGATTCTCTTGCCGGAGCACATCTTCTCGACGGTCGAAGGTGACTGGCGCGAATTCCTGTTCTTCGATCTGGACAAGAAATGGCCCGTTTACTCCGGCCCGTACAGCGTCACCCGCATGGAGAGCCAGGTGAAGCACCTCGATCTGCGCTATGAATGGTGGGCGGCCGAAGTTGGATTGGCCGATATGCCGAGCGTCGAGCGCATCGTGCAGTTCGGTTGGCCGGGTGAGGAAGTCGGCACGCAAATGTTGATCAACAACGAAGTGGACGTGACGCTCGACCTGCGCCCCGCCTCCATCGAGGCCATCTTCCTGCAGGGGGCGGATCAAATCATGACCCACACCGGCAGGGAGAAGCCCTACGGTTATATGGACTGGTGGCCCACCTCGCTGTTCTTCAACACCCTCGAAGCCCCATACGACAACAAGGACGTGCGTTGGGCGTTCGCTTACGCCATCGATCACCAACAGGTGATGGATGTGGGGTACGGTGGCGCCGGCGTCAAAACCAACCTCCCGTTCCCTGGATACCCCGGTTTGGTCAAATACCGGGACAACTCTACGCCGGAAGTGCGCGCGATGGCGGATGCCATCTACACGCGCGACGTCGCCAAGGTTGAGGAGCGGATGAAAGCCGCCGGTTTCGAAAAGAACGCCGATGGCTTCTTTGCCAAAGACGGCGTGGTCTTCAAGCCCGAAATCCTGACCGTTGACATCTACGGCGACATCGGCCCGGTGGTCGTGGAGCAACTGCGGCAAGCCGGCTTCGACGCCACCATGATCAACCCGCCCGATGCGTGGACGATCATGGGCGACGGGAATGCCAAGGCATTCTTCCGCGGTCATGGCGGCAGCGTGCTCGACCCCTATGAGACAATGAACATGTACATCAAGGCGAACTCCGTGCCCACCGGGACGAACGTG
>JAKJAB010000549.1:0-1691 GCA_022707725.1 Chloroflexota bacterium
GCCGGTGAAGTTCTCCGTGCGCGACGAGTGTGACTTCAACGACCTGACCCACATCGAGGTGCTGCTGGCGATGGGCGCGCAGATTTTTATCCAGTACCGCGCCGCCGGTGGACGTATGAAGGGCGACCTGCTCGACGAGTTGGAGGGCTGGAAAGGTCGCATCGTGACGCGCCTGAACGAAAAAGGCGCAACCTTCGAAAGCGGCGCGGGTGTGGACGTGGGCAAGTTCCTCCTATCTGCGCTGCTCAAGGTGAAAACCGAACACGTCACCCGCGAACTGGTGCGCCAGGAGATTGCGCCCCGCATCTCTGAGCTGATCGAGTTGATCAACCTGATGAGCGCCGAGGTGTTGGCGCAGAGCAAGCGTCCGGTGCTCGTGGTCATCGAGGATATGGACAAGCCGCCGCTGAACGTCTCGCGCAAACTCTTCGAGGGCGCGCTCACGACGTTGATGCAGCCCAGGTGCGCCATCGTTTACACCGTCCCGGTGGGGATCTACTTCGATTCTGCTTTCGCGCAAATCCGCGAGACCAGTTACTTTTTGCCCAACATCAAACTGCACGAAAAACAACGGCGCGACCAACCGTACAAGAATGGCATCCACGCGATGCGCGCTTTTGTGCGGGCGCGGATGGCAGACACGTTGATCGCCGGCGACGCCCTCGACGGCGCGGTCACGAACAGCGGCGGCGTCTTCCGCGAGATTGCCCACATCGTGCAGCGCGCCATCGACAACGCCCTGGCGCGAAATGCCGGGCGCATCGAATCCGAGGACGTGGCCTGGGCAACCGCGCAAATCCGCAGCGGGTTCCGGCGTTTGCTGAGCCAGGAGGACTACCGGTTGCTGCGGGACGTGCGCGCGCACAACGAAATCCACTCGCCGGAGCGGCTGGCGCCGTTGTTCCACCTGCTGGCGGTGCTGGAATACACCAACGGCGAAAACTGGTGCGACGTTCACCCGGCGCTCGATCCGCTGTTGGACGAAGCCGCAAGCGCGCAGGGGCAGGATGGCTGACCTGCTTCCGGCCCTCGAGCGCCGGTTGGACCTGCTGGTGGGCGCGTTGGATCGCGCCCGGCGCTACGGGACCGGATTTGTAGCCTTCGTCATCTACCAGGCCGAAAGCGCGCGCGCCGCGTTCGAGAACACGCTGGTGAACCGCCTCCAGGCCGTGGGGCAGCGTCCGCAGAGACTGTGGTTCCAACCTGAAGCCCCGCCGGAATCGCACGACCTGTTGGGCCGGCTGCTCGAGCGGCCGCCAGGTACCGGCGAAACGATTTTCGTCTACGGGCTGCAACACGCTTTCCCCGGCCTGCTCAATTCCCTCAACTACCGCCGCGAGCTGGTTCCCGACCACCGCTGGCGGCTGGTCTTTTGGGCGCTGGACGACGAGGTGGCCCGCGTGATGCGCGATGCGCCCGATTTCTGGGCCTTCGTCAACCAGGTGCTCGACCTACCGGAGATACCGCCGCCGGAAGAGCGCAGGCAACTGGTTGGAGCCCTGGCGTGGGCCGGAGTTGGGGACAGCGAAATCCAGAACCTCGCGCCCGCCGAGCGCAGGGCGCGCATCGCGTTGCGCGAGCGCCTGTTGGACGAATTGCCCGAGGACGATGACGCCCGGAGCGCGCGCGCCGATTTGCATTACACGCTGGCGGGGCTGTACTGGGCCGACCGCCAGTTAACGCAAGCGGAG
>JAKJAB010000549.1:1729-1976 GCA_022707725.1 Chloroflexota bacterium
CTGACCGCCGGCGCGACGAACGCTTTGGGCGTTATTTACAGTACCTTGCCCACCGGCGACCGCGCCGCCAACGTGCAGCGCGCCATCGACTGCTACCGGGAGGCGCTCCGCTTCTACACGCCCGACGCTGCGCCCCTCGACTACGCAATGACCCAGAACAACCTCGGCTTTGCCTACTACGCCTTGCCCACTGGCGACCGCGCCGCCAACGTGCAGCGCGCCATCGACTGCTTCCAAGAGGCGCTCC
>JAKJAB010000054.1 GCA_022707725.1 Chloroflexota bacterium
TCGGGGTGGAAATCCACGTGGTAGCGCAGTCCCTTTGGATCGTACACGTCGATGTCTTCCGTGGCGACGTTGAGATCGCCCACCCACACCAGCAGGTCGTCGGGCGAGTAATGCCGTTCGAGGAGCGCGCGCAGCCGCGCCAGCCAACGCAGCTTGTACTGGAAGTGCTCCGACTCCACCTCGCGGCCCTGCGGGACGTAGCTGTTGACCACCGTGACGCCGTGATAGATGGCGCGCAGCAGGCGTGGTTCGTCTGCGCCGTCGCCGTTCTCAGCCTCGTCATCGAAGCCGGCGACGATAGACTCCGGCGGCACTTTGCTGATGATAGCGACGCCGGAATAGGCTTTCTGCCCGCGAAAGATCACGTGGTATCCGGCGTCCTCGATGGGCTGTGCGGGGAAATCCTTGTCCTGCACTTTCGTCTCCTGAACGCAGAGCACATCCGGTTGTTCGCGGGCCAGCCAGTCGAGAATTTGATCGAGCCGGCTGCGGATCGAATTGGCGTTGAAGGTTGCGATTTTGAAATTAGTCATTGTTGGAGGTCAATCCTCGATGTCGCGGATGGCTTCCGCGGGAGTTTTGTTCCCGTACATCAAGCCGAGTAGACCGGGGAGGTACAAATCCATCGTGTGGACGGCGGGATACATCGCGTTCTTGATCAACGTGGGCGTGAGCGGCTGGCCCTCGAAGTCGAGGCTGCTCTTATAGCGCACCTCACCGTCGGAGTAATCCATCTCGAAGTTGCCGATGCGCAGGCCGTAGTTGGCGCGCGTGATGTACTCGGCCACGTGCGCGTACATCGGTTCCGGCGTCTTGACGGGCGCGATGACGTAGAAGAGGAACTGCTCCAGGTCCACGCGGATTTGCGCGTAGCAGCGCAGTTCCCCGTTTTTGCCCGCGAAGTAGACGCGATGGATGGTCTTCTCGTCCAACTGTTGCGGATACCAGCCATCATCCTTGAGAAACTGGGTGAGGGCGGCAAATGCACGTTCGCCGTTGGCGTGGTCCTCCGGCTTCAGCGATTCGCCGGTACGTCCATTGGAAGCTGTGTGTTCTGGCATAGTTCCTCCTTAGCCAGGGATCGACCAAAACTCGAACAACGATCCTACCGATTCACCCTGCACGTTGCGACGGATGACTTCACCGAAGATCGAGCCGACCGAAAGCACGCGCAGGCGTTGTGGGCGCTGGTTCTCCTTGAGTGGTACGGTGTCGGTGACGATGATCTCGTCGATTTCCTCGATGCCGTTGAGCCGCTCGACGGCAGGGCCGGTGAACAGGCCGTGCGTGCCGATGATGGTGAATTTGTGGACATTGCACGTCTTCAGATACTTGATCGTTTCGATGATCGTTCCGGCAGTGGCGATCTCGTCATCCAAAATGATCACGTCCTTGCCCCACACATCACCCATCATCCCGGTGATGGCGACCGAGTCGTCGGTGAGGCGCTGCTTCTCGCCGGCTGCCACGGGCAGCTTGAGCGCGCGTCCCAGCTTGGTCGCCCGTTTGGCGTGCCCAATGTCGGGCGCGACAATGACGCTGTTGTTGAGGTCCTTCGTCTTCAAGTGTTCGACGAAGACCGAGTGTGCAGTAAGGTGATCGGTCGGCACGCGGAAGAAACCGTGGACCTGCGGGGAGTGCAACGTCATCGTGATGACGTGGGTGGCGCCGGCAGTGGTCAGCAGGTCGGCAACCAATCGTCCGGCGATGGAGATGCGCGGCGCGTCCTTCTTATCCGAGCGGGCGTAGGAGTAGTAGGGAATCACCGCGTGGACGCCGGACGCTCCGGCGCTGCGCGCGACATCCAGCATCAACATCAACTCCACCAGATTGTCGCTGCACGGCGGCGACAGCGGCTGGATGATGAAGACCTGCTTCGAGCGCACGCTGACGCCCAGGTGGACGAAATAGTTATCGTTGGAGAACTTGCGGCTGATGGATGGGCTGACTTCCAGCCCTAAATAATGTGCGATGTTCGATGCCAATTGAGGATGCGCGAGGCCGCTGAAAATCATCGTCCCCTCCAACGGCGTTGCCGTAGTCCGCTCCGGCAATACATAGATTTCCTGTTCGGTCTGTCTCTCGGTCAACTCAAACTCCTTCTGATCCTGTGAATAAAAATGCATCCACTGTACGATAGGCCGTTCGCCCTGGACCGGCGTTGGGACGCGCCAGGCCCGGCACTCTGGGCGTGGGGGTGGCCTGTGATTCCTATTTTATCCATACTCCGTTTAGGGTCAAATGCTAGAGGTTCTCGATCTCCACCGGCTCCACAGGTTCGGCCAGTTCGAAGCCGAAGATGCGCCCGTAGAAATACAGTTCGGCATCCAACGTGCGTTTGATGTTCTCGGCGCGGCGAAACCCGTGTTGTTCGCCCTCGAAGGGCAGGTACGCCACAGGAATACCTTTCATACGTAATGCGCCGACCATCGTTTCAGCCTGGGACGGCGGCACGACTTTGTCCTCCAACCCCTGGAAGAAGATCACCGGGCAATTGAGCTGCGCGATATGGTGGACGGGGGAGCGCGCCGCGTACAGGTCGCGCCGCTCCGGGTACGGTCCGACGAGGCGATCCAGATAGCGGGACTCGAATTTGTGCGTGTCGGTTGCCAGACCTTCGAGATCGCTCACGCCGAAGTGGCTCGCGCCGGCGTGGAACACGTCGCGGAACGTCAGCGCGCAGAGCGTGGTATAGCCGCCCGCGCTGCCTCCACGAATCGCCAGTCGCGCCGGATCGACCAGCCCCTGGTCGGCCAGATAGCGTGCGCCGTTGGCGCAGTCGTCCACATCGACGATGCCCCATTGCCCGTTCAGACGCTCGCGGTAGGCGCGCCCGTAGCCGGTGCTGCCGCCGTAGTTCACGTCGAGGACGGCGAAACCGCGACTGGTCCAATACTGGATTCCCAGACTCAGCGCGCTGGAAGTTGCCCCTGTCGGTCCGCCGTGGCTGAGGACGAGCAGCGGCGGTTTTTTGCCTTCCGGCGCGGCGTAGTCCTGGTTCTGCGGCGAGTAAAAGATGCCGTGCGCCGTCAACCCGCCGGTAGTCGGAAATTCGACAGACTGTGGTTTGGACAGATAACCAGGGTCAACTTCGATGGCATTCGCACGCTTGAGAACTGTCTGCTGTCCTGTGGCGAGGTCCAGAAGTACGAGGGAGCCGGCCTGGGTGGGCGATGCGCCACGCAACAGCGCCTTCCCTGGCGCGGCCTGGATGCTGCCGATGCTGGTGTAGGGGACATCCAGCGGTGTGAGGCTTTTGCTCTCGGTGTCCAGGCTGGCCAGATAGTCGATGCCGTCTTTCGTATAGATGCAGATGATCCGTTCAGCGGATTCGAAGGCGTAAGCAGACATGCCGCCTCCATTGTGACGAGCCGTTCGATGCCTTCGTTGCCTAGCCGGTACAGATTCCACCACCCACTGCGATCCGACGCGAAGGTGAGCCGTCCGTCGGGCGACCACGCCGGTTGGAAGATCGATTCGTTCTCGCCGCCCGCCGCCAACACGGCGTTCGCCAACGTTCCGTCGGGCTGCACCTCGGCGATCCATAGCTCCGTGCCGTCCCACGGCATGTTGGGATGTCGCCAGGTGAGCCAGGCGAGCGTGTTCCCGTCGGGGCTGAGGCGCGGCGTGGCGTAGAAGTCGTTGCCGGAGACGAGGACGTGTTGCATCTGGCTGCCGTCCAGCGCGAGGGCAGCGATGGTGTTCACCGCCTCGCCGTGGGCGGCGGCGGCCTCGCCGTGGTCTTCGCGGACACAGATCAGGCGGTTGCGCGCCGAATCCATCACGCAATCGGCGTAGCGCAGCGGCGCTTCCGGCGTGATTGCCTCCGGCGCGCCCCCCGGCGCGATGCGATACAACCGCTGGTCGGCGAAATTGCTGAAGAACATGACCCCGCGATCCACCAAAACGGCCCCGCCGCCGTACTCGTGGACGCGGGTGCGCGCGTTGAACGGCGCGGGGTTCACGTCGCTGGCGCTTCCGTCTGGCGCGCGCCGGACAATGACGTTGCGCCCGGCCTCGGCGGGACGGCCTTCCGTCCAGTATACGTCGTCGCCGTCGAATATGCCGCCGCCTAAACCGATAGACTGCGAGACGATCAAGTCGGATGTGATGGGAGACTTCCATGCGCCATAAGGCGCCACGTGTCGGGTTGTCACCGTGCTACCTCCTGCCTGTGTTGGATATGGGAAAGTGTACCCCAGTTTGTGGAATTTGTCTATCACTGACCCTATTTCGACTTCGCGCGTGGCGTGGACAGAGTATGCTATAATGAAAGTGGTTACAGGTTTTCGAAAAGCAGAGAGGGTGCAACTATAGTGAATTCTTCAACCCTTGAAACCCGCGAGCGCGAACTGAAAAAGCGCTGGGCCTTCCCCTACCGCTGGGGCCGGGTGCAGAACAACCTCTTCGACGCCCAAACGCGCTTCGTCTACGACGAACCGTCCTTCGACGCGCTGCGCGCGGAGTTGGAACGCCGTTTTGGGGCCGCGCCGCAACGCGAGGCGTTCTTCGATTACGCGCTGAACCGCTGGTACAACTTCTGGTCGGCGCGGGCGGTGGAGGAGATGTTCGCCGCGCTGGACGGTGTGATCCCGGCGGAGAATCGGCGGGATCGTCTGGTCGATTTTACGCTCAAGGGCGTGCGCTTCGATCATAAAACCTCCATCTTCCCGCGTGGGTTTGGTCACGATCTCACCTACGCGGTCAACCACCCGGCGGCGCTCATCGAGTGGCTGTACCGCGCGCAGAGCCAGGAGCAGCGCCAACACTACGCCAACCGGTTGTTCATCGTCTTGTACGCGACCGGCGGCGCGCATTGGAAGCTCAAAGCTGAACTGACGTGGCTGAGCGGCATTATCAGCGACTACGTGGCGACGTTCGATCCCGCGCGCCTGCACCGGTTTGCCTTCACGCCGGAGCAGGAGACGCTATCAGACAGTATCTGGGCGATTCGGTGTTGAAGCAATGACGACCAACAATCTTGACGACGATACCGACATTATCCTTGAACGCGCCGTGTTGCTTGACCTGCTGGACGCTTGCCTGGCCAGTAATGACCTGGAGATTGTGCGCGACCAAATCGGCGAACTGCGCGCGCGAGCGGGGGTGTGGGAACCGGGCGGGATATGGGATACAGCCCCTACCGAAGAGGCGTGCGTGACCTTTCCTCGCGATGTGCTGCTGGCCGACCTGGACCAAATCCTCGCCACGCGCACGCTGCAACGCACCCACTACTACATCGCGCGCCTGCGCAAAGCCGCCGTCGAAGTCCGCTCCGGCAAAATCAACGACATCAACCTGAACCGCTGGAAGGAATACGACGAAATCATCACCGACAGCCTGTGGGTGATGGAGCGGCGCGACAGCTCCGGCGCGCACAAGGCCTGGTACTGGGGCAACTTCATCCCGCAGATTCCCCACCAGATGCTCCTGCGCTACACCAAACGGGGCGATTGGGTGCTGGACACCTTCGTCGGCAGCGGCACGACGCTGTTGGAGTGCCTGCGCCTGGGCCGCAACGGCATCGGCATCGAGCTGAACGCGGACATCGCCGCGCGCACCCGCGAGCTGGTGGCGACCGCGCCAAATCCACACGACATCGTCGCGGACGTGGTGGAAGGCGACAGCCGCGCCGTGGATTACGCGGCGCTGCTGGCGGAGCGCGGCGTCGCGCAGGTGCAGTTGGTGCTGATGCATCCGCCCTACCACGACATCATCCGCTTCAGCGAGGACGAGCGCGACCTCTCCAACGCAGCTTCGGTGGACGCCTTCGTGACGCAGTTCGCGGAGATCGTGGCGCGCGTGACGCCCGTCCTGGAGCGCGGGCGCTACCTGGCGATCGTCATCGGCGACAAGTACGTCAAGGGCGAGTGGATTCCACTCGGCTTTTACCTGATGCAGGCCGTACAGGCGCAGGGGTACACGCTCAAGAGCATCATCGTCAAGAACTTCGATGAGACGCGGGCCAAACGCGAGCAGAAGGAACTGTGGCGCTATCGCGCGCTCGTTGGCGGATTTTACATCTTCAAACATGAGTATATACTCTTGTTTCAGAGATAACGCTCAACGGTCAGGATGAAAACCGATGAAGACAATTCTGATTATGGAAGATGACCCGCACCAGTCGCGGTTGATGCAGCGGCTGCTCGAACGCGCCGACTACCGCATCTTGATCGAATCGAATGGCGAAAGCGGTTTGCGAGCGGCGATGCTGTCACACCCCGATCTCATTCTGTTGGATATGGGCCTGCCTGACCTCGACGGGCAAACGGTCGCCGGACTACTCAAAGCCTCCGACACGCTGTCCAAGATCCCGTTGGTGGTGGTGACGGCATGGCCCCAGGATACGGCGGCGGCGATTGCCAAAGCGTATGGCTGCGACGGCTACATCTCCAAACCGGTTCACGCCCGCGAGTTTGCTGCACAGATCGCGGATTTCTTGAAAGAAAAACCGGCGTCGTAACCGACGCCGGTTTTGATGTCTGGTATGAGGGTTGGTAAGGGCTGCGCCGTCTCACACGACGAGCGCAGCCATATCGTGACCGAAAATCCCCAACCGATCTCCTGGTTTTAGCACCACGTCCGCTTCGCGCCGGTGCACATTCGCCTGCGCTTGCCGGTATCCTAGCCACGGCGCCATACTGTTGTGCGTCGAAAAGAGCGCGCCGTTCAAAAAGATGTGGCAGACCTCATCTTCGGTGATGCCCGCGTGTGCCAGCGCAGTGCGGACCGTATCCCCGGCCTGGAGTTCAATCCGCACCACGTTTTCGCGGTCGGCGCGCGGGTCCGGCGCGTACTTGCGCAGCTTGCCGTACAGGTGAATTTCGACAGGCGTGTCCATTTACGCCTCCTCGTTCAGTAGCCGCCGCTCGCCTTCCAGCGCGCGCAGTGGGGCGATGTTCTGCGTCACCTCAATCGTGCCGCGATAAGCGCCTGCCGCGTCGCGTAGCGCGAAGTAGCGGATGTGGACGAACATCCCGTGCATCGAAATCCAGAACTCTGCCACGTTCCGCACGCCCGCGCGGAAATCGTCGAGGATGCGCTGCACGCGATTCATGCTCTGTGGTGGGTGGCAATTCTGCACCTTGCGTCCGATGATCGCGGGCGAGCGCGGGAAAACGCGCTCACGGGTCTGCGAGAAGAAGCGCACCTCGTCGTTCTCATCGACAAAGGTGATGTCCACCGGCAGCGCGCTCAGCATCATGCTGATTTGCTCCGCCGACAGCGCCCCGACGTTCAGCGGGATCAGGCCCTCCGGTGCAACTCCGGTCTGTGCCTCTGCCTCGCGCGGATCGACGCGCGCTTGCCACTGGCGGCCCGCCGCGATGTAGCAGTAGCCGATCTCGCCCTCTTGTGCGCGGATTTCACCCCAATCCGCCTCGCTCAACCGCGCCATCGCTGCGGGGAACAGAATTTTTTGCTCCTTGTAGATCATGTCACGGAGGGTTTGATCCAGCAGCGCGAACGTTTCATCCAGTTGCGCGGCGAATCCGGCGAAATCCTCGCCTGGCCCGGCGTCGAGCAGCGCGCTCAACTTCTTCCACAAAGCGCGGATGTCGTCGTGAACGGCCCACATCACCTGCGAAGGGCCGGAAAAGTCGTAGCGTTCCAGATAGGCGAAGAGGATGTTCTCCTTGCGCAGATAGTGTTTCTCGTACTCTTGCAGTTTGCGGACGCTCTCCCGCGCCGCCTGCAACGTTGCTTCGCTTGGGCTGGCCTTGTAGCTGTCCAACGCTGCGCGGACGTTATCCAGCACGCGCCCCACGGCCAGGTTCTCCGCGCGGAAGGTGAACACGGGATGTCCCGGAATCGTCTGCGGATCGGTCTGGTCATCCAACGACTCGCGGAAGACGGCCACGTGGACGTCACACAACGGCTTGATCTGATCGGGGTCCAGCCCCTCGCCGACCAGCGCCTGTTCGATGCGCACGATTTCGTCGCCGCCGACACCGGCCAGCAGCTCGGCGAACTGTGCCTTGACGTCTTCGACGCTCGCCCCCGCATGCAACTGCCGGATGATGCCCTTCAGCGTTTCCTGCCGCTGCGTCTGATTGTTGATGTACTCACTCATCGTAACTCTCCTTGTTTCAGTGTCTTTTTGGAAAAGCGTTTTCTCGAAAATCGGGGCGGGTGGGGGATTTGGCGGGCGCCTCATCCTGTGGTGGGGACGTCCCACGTAATCTCGAAGGCGCACGCGATAGCGCCAACCGGGCAAACGTCCTCGCAGAGGGTGCAATACGTGCAGTCTTGCGGGCGGACGATGACCGGCCCTACCGCCCGCATCTCTACGGCCTGCGTGGGACATTGTGCGACGCACTGCCCGCAGCGCGTACACGCCGCCAGATCGATCTCCGGCAACGCCCATGGGTCCACCATAACAAACCGCCTTTCTGATTTCGCAACTATTCAGGTGGGACGCACTTTTACGCCTGCAATGACAGTAGGAAGCGCAAAAATTGCCGTTTTTGGTTTAGCTAAGTGCGTCCCACCTCAGGGCTGAATAGTTACCTGATTTCTATGCCAAGCATAACAGAAAGGCGGTCCTTGCGCTACGACAAAAGTCTGATTTTGAGGATTTAAGCAGATTTAACCGATGAAAATATACTTAATCCACCGAAAGAAAAAGCCCGGTCAATTTTGCGCTTCAGCCTCCAATGCGGCGCGGTCGAGCAGCACGATGCGCCCGCGGTCGAGGCGGATCATCCGCTCGTCGGTCAGCGCGCGCAGCGAGCGCCCGATCATGTCGCGCACCGTGCCCAGATACGCGGCCATTTCGTCTTGTGTCCATTTCTGCGCGATGGCCGTGCCATCCGCCTGCTGCAAGAGGAAGCGCGCCAGCCGCCCGCGCACCGAGCGCAACGCCAGGTCTTCCACCAGGTCGGTGAGATGCGTCAGTCGGTCCGCAAAGTCTCGCAGGATGACGAGCGCCAGATCCGGGCAGCTGTAGAGCGCGTGTTGAAAGTCCTCTCTAAGCAGCGCATAGAGAGTGACGTCGGTGCGCGCGATAACGCTGGCGTGGTTGCGCCCGTCCCCCTGAAAGAGCGGCACGGTATTGAACGCCTGGCCCGGCCCCAAGCGCGCCAACACTTGCTGGCGGCCCTGGAGCGACATACGGTAAACCTCGACGTTCCCCGCGATGATAAAATACGCCGCTTCACACAACTCCCCTTCGACCACAACCAACGTCTCGGCAGGATAAGCGCGCGGCGTGACGACCTCCGCAATACAGGCTAACGCACTTTCTGAGAGCGTCACATGTGGAGTGTGTGACGCAAACAGTTGAATGTCCCGGAGAGCGTGGACGCGCGCGTGTTGGCGATCGGGCATTGGTTTTATTGCTTGCCCACCATACGCAGGTGAGCGAGCGCGTTAAGAATGATCTGGACGGCGTCCTCGGTTTCCCATTTGCCCGTGTTGATGATGAGGTGGTAGAGCATAGGATTGTCCCAATCGATGTCGTAGAAGCGCTCCAGATAAGCGGCCGCGGACTCGTCGCGATGTTTGACCCGCGCCGTGGCCTCGTCCAGGCTGACGTTCTCCGCCGTCTGCACACGCAGCACGCGCGCGCCGAGCGGCGCGATGATGCGCACGTGAAGGACGCCCGGTTGCTCGCGCAAGATCGCTTGCCCGCCACGGCCAACGATGACGACGTTGTCGTGTTTGTGCGCCTCGAGAACCGTGTCCTTGATCAGGTTAACACTGCGCGCCTCATCGAGCGCTTCGACCGGCAAGGCTCGCTGGACTGTGGCGTCCATCCAAGCCTCGGTTGTTGAGCGCCGCCGGCCGAACAGCTTGTCGAAAAACCCGCGCATCTTGTACGCATGTTCCGGTAAATCGACAATATCGCTCTCGGAAATGCCCGCTTCGGTAGCAACGCGCGCCATGAGGTCCTTGTCGAAGTAGCTGTAGCCGAGCGCCTCACACACATGCTTCCCGATGACGTCTCCCCCGCTGCCATATTGCCGTGAAATCGTAATGACTGGCATTGTTGACCTCCTCTCGAAAATCGTTACAGGTTGTAAGTTGAAAGTTAGAAAATCCGTTAAAATCCGTTCAATCCGTTGACAAACCAGCCGAGGTGTAAGGCCGGTTCGATAGATTAGTGTGGCCTGGTGTACCCTAATGATACCAGATTTCAGGGTGTTTTGCAATCTGGCTGATCGCTGAAAGCTGATGGCTGACCGCTTATCAGTGTTATAATGGCGTAAAAAACGAGGTGAACCATGAAGATCCGCTCGATCACAGTTTTTGCCGGTGCCGATGTCGTCGAGGTGCGCGCGCGTTTGGCAAAATTGGGCGCTTTCTCCCAAACCGCCCGCCAGGCCTACGAGGACGCCGGCTTTGAGGTGCAGACGACGCGGCTGGCGTTGGATAGCATCCCTGCGCTGTGTCCTGATCCCGTCCGTTATGCGGTCGAAGTGGAGGCGCCGGCCCGTGAACATGGCTTCGAGTACGTTTCGCTTGGTCCTGTGTCTGCGACGCTGCTGCTGCACTTGCCGGAGATGTTCACCGCGACCCAAGCGGTCTTCGCCACCGCGCACATCGTAGATCCGGCGAGTGGCGCAATCGACGGCGCAGCCGTGCGCGGCGCGGCGTGGGTGATCCGCGAGGCGTCTCGCATCGAAGGCGGTTTTGGCAATCTGCGCTTCGCCGCGCTGGCGCACGTCCGGCCCGGCACGCCCTTCTTTCCGGCGGCGTATCACGATGGCGGAGCGCCGGCCTTCGCTATAGCGACAGAGGCGGCGGATCTGGCGGTCGCCGCGAGCCAGGCAACCTCCGATCTGGCGGATGCGCACCGCCGCCTGCGCGACCGCATCGAAGCCGAGGCGGCACGATTGGTCGTCGTTGCGGACCGGCTTGCTGCGCAGCGAGCTGTGCGCTTTCACGGGATCGACTTCTCACTCGCGCCGTTTCCCACGCTCGCGTGCAGTATCGGCGCGGCGTTGGAGGCGCTGACCGGGCAGCCGCTCGGGGCTGCCGGATCGTTGGCGGCGGCGGCGACGCTGACCGATGCCATCGGGCAGGCACGCTTCCCACGGGTGGGGTTCTGTGGCCTGATGCTGCCGGTGTTGGAGGACACCGTGCTCGCGCGGCGCGCCGCCGAGGGTCGGCTGAACATCGGGGAGTTACTGCAGTGGTCTGCCGTGTGTGGGACAGGGCTGGATACCGTACCGCTGCCCGGCGACGTGAGCGAGGGCACGCTCGCACGGCTGCTCTTCGATGTGGCGGCGCTGTCCGTCCGTCTGCACAAACCGCTGACAGCGCGGTTGATGCCGCTGCCGGGCAAAGTCGCCGGGGATGCGGTGCATTTCGACTTCGCCTACTTCGCCGATGGGGGCGTGCTCTCCGTGGATGGCGCTGCGGGTGAGGGGCAGATGGCGCAGACGGCTGCGCTGCATTTGTTGTCACGCCAGATCTGACAGGTTTTCTGAAACCCGTCAGGTCTGGATACAGCTACTTGTTGAACAGAGCCGCCGCTTCCGTATTCAGCAGGGAAATGAGGGTGTAGACGCCAAACACCGTGCCGTGGGGAACGGCGAGCAGGTTGAAGAAGGCCAGAATCAGCGCCAGTACCCGCGCCCACGAACGATATTGCAGCAGTCCGATACCGGTGACGATGCCCGGTACCGAAAATATCAGCGCCAGTGCGACCCCGACGGTACCGATGATAGCGAGGACTCCCATCGCTGTACGATCGCCTGAGAACAGGCCGGCGCTCATCATAATGGCGATGACAAAACAGCCGATCAAGATCCCCAGAATCCCCAAGACGATATGCAGCCAGCCCAAAACTTTGACGTTCGTTTGCATTTTTCTTTCTCCTTTATGCGTGTTTATTTATTCTACGTTGACCATAGATAAAGGTTGCACGTGTCAAGGAGTCCGCATATGGGAGTCCACACCGACGATCACGAAAATGCTTGCACCGGATCACAACCCGGCGCTGCGGGGACGGCGGATTGTGATCCGTCTTAAGCGTTGAAGCAGGACCATTTCCGACAGAGGTTCAGTGGATGTCGCTATTGTAGCGCTGGCGGCGCGGGCAGGCGCACGACGAACCTGGCGAGATCGTCTTTGCTTTCCTCCGTCGCCAGGCTGCCGCCCAACTCTTCGCAGAAGCGCCGGCTGGTGATCAGCGCGATGTCGGCATCTCCCTGTGCCTTGTCATCTGCCCAGAAATCAACCTCATCTGGCGTCTGCTGGGGTTTTGCCACGCTGATGGTGAAGAGAAACCGGTCTGTGTCCTGGACAGTCTCGCGGGCGACAGAGAGCGAAACCGTGCTGTTGCTCGTGCGACGGGCGGCGTAGTAGAGCAGCCCCAGCAGCACCCATCTGGTGCGCGAAGCATCCAGCTTCATCATGCCCAATTCACCTTGGCAGCGGACGTTCAGTGCATGACCGCGCCGTGCGAGGATGGGCTGGCTCACGTGCAGCACATCGCCCATCAGTGCTACGACGTCGAATTCGGCCCCGTACAGGTTCGTCTTTCCGGCATCGGTCTTGGCTGTGCGGAAGATTTCGTCGATCATCGTCAGCAGTTTCTGCCCGGCATCGTGGATGGAGGTCAGGTCTTGCTGTTGAAACTCGGTGATGGGGCCGTCGATGCCTTTGAGGATGACCTTCGAAAATCCGGTGACAGCGTTGATCGGCGTTTTGAGATCGTGGCTCATCACCGACATCGCATTCATGTCGAAGGTTTTCGCCCGTTCAGCTTTGCCGATGGCGCATCCCAACCCCACGGCGCCGATCAAAGCGGTGACACGCGGATACACCAGCACGATCTGTTCTGCCGTCAATTCGGCAACGAATTCTCGCGCCAGCAGTTCGTAGATTTGGAGCAGCGCCTCCGGTTGCACGTTATCCAGCATATCCAGCCATGCGCCGGTCGTGCGGGCAGGTGCGGCATTGAAAGGTTCGGCAATCAGCAACTTCAAAAGATGTTCGGTCGCGTGTAGCAATTTGGGGTTGAGGTCGGCGGCTTCGGCGAGGGTGGGGTTCAGCGTGATCATCAATTTGCCCCATGCGTCGGCGATGTCCTGCCGGCGTGGATACAGGGTTTGATAGATTTGCGACTGCTCTTCAGAATTCATGCTCTCTCCACGTTATGAACAAGTTAACCTTGGATTGTCGTCATCGTGTATACCGGTATCATATCATGTTCTGGGCGGAAAGCGAATGACAAAAGTCGTAATCTTGTCTTGATTTTACACGCTCCAACCTTCCCGGAAGCTGGAGGTTGGCTCTGCAGGGATTGGTTGCATTCCCCTGTGTCAACGAGTATAATACGGAGTAGGCGAGCTATGCTTGCAGATAGTGGGTGCTGAGGAGGCATGGATGGTACAAGGGAGCACATTAGCTGACCTCTTCGCGCTGGCGATCGCGGCGGAAACATCGGCGGCGGAGTTGTATCGTGGGCTGGCGGCCAAATTCGTCCAGCACAGTGACGTCGCCGAATTTTGGCAGCGTTACGTGACGGACGAGATCGCCCACGCCCGTTGGATGGCGCGCTTGCAGGGCAATCTGAGTGTCGAGCAGCTTGCGGCGCGTGCGGATCTAGTGATGTTGGAAAATGCGCGCCACGCTGCAGGTATGGTGGTTGAGGCAATCCTGGACCAAGTGCACACGCTCGCCGATGCTTACGAACTGGTCAACGAGCTGGAACATTCGGAGATCAATGCAGTATTTGAGTTCCTGATTTCGAGTTTCCCCACCGATTCAGAGGTATTGTCTTTCCTGCGAACGCAATTGTCTGAGCACGTCGATCGGCTCGTCACAGCGTTCCCAGAGCGGTTCAGAGACCCTGGGGTGCGGTTGGCCACCCCAGCGCAGGCGTAGGAGGTACATTGATGCAGATCAAAGTGATGACGGGCGCGTTACAAACGGTGGCGGCGCAAGCGATTGTGGTCAATCTCTTCGAAGGCGTGGCCGTCCCTGGCGGTGCGACGGGCGCGGTGGATCAGGCGCTCGGTGGGCAGATACAGGCGCTCATTGCCGGCGGCGACTTCCGGGGCAAGCGCAATGAGATCGCAGTGCTCTATTCCAATGGGGCACTTCCCGCACAAAGAGTGATTCTGGTGGGATTGGGCAAGCGCGAGAAATTCACAGCCGACGTGATCCGCCAGGCTGCCGGGACGGCGGCGAAGAAAGCGCGCGACCTGGGTGTGACGCATTTGCACACGATCATCCATGGGGCCGGGATTGGCGGTTTGGCGCCGGAACTGGCAGCGGAGGTTACAGTCGAGGGGACGCTCCTGGGGCTGTACCGCTTCCACGAACTGAAGACGCAGTTGGACGAGGCGCGGCCCGACCTGGAGGCGCTCACCCTGGTAGAGCTGGATGCCGCGCGTGTTCCCGCGCTCGAAGCCGGCGCGCGCGCCGGGCAGATCGTGGCCGAGTCCACGCTGCTGGCCCGCGATCTGGTGAACCGTCCGGCGAACATTGCCACGCCGACACACATTGCCGAAGCGGCGGCGCGCATGGCCGCGGAGACCGGCCTGCGCTGCGAGGTGTTGGACAAGGCGGCGTTGGAGGCGCTGGGAATGCACACGCTGCTCAGCGTCAACCGGGGCGGGGACGAACCGGCCCGCATGGTCATCCTGGAACACAACGCCGGGCGCGAGGACTTACCGGTTGCGGTCTTGGTGGGCAAGGGCATCACCTTCGACACAGGCGGCATCTCGTTGAAGCCGGGCGAGAATATGCACCGCATGAAGGGCGACATGGGCGGAGCGGCGGCGGTGATCGGCGCGTTGCGGGCAATGGCCCTGTTGGATGTGCCGTTGCGCGTCGTTGGATTGGCGCCACTGACGGAGAACATGCCCGACGCGCACGCCACCAAGCCCGGTGACGTCGTGCGCTCGTTCAAGGGGCTGACCGTCGAAATCCTCAACACTGATGCGGAAGGCCGCTTGATCCTGGCGGACGCGCTCACCTACGCGGGGACGTTCGGGCCGGCGGCGGTCTTCGACATTGCGACGCTGACCGGCGCGCGGGTGGTCGCCCTGGGCGATCACGCGGCGGCGG
>JAKJAB010000550.1 GCA_022707725.1 Chloroflexota bacterium
TTGTATGCCATACCTAGTATTTTGATGATCCAAAGACACTATATGCAGTGGTGTTTTAAGTTAGCGGAAACTAAAGTTTCATGGAGGTTGATATGACACGCAGACGCCGTACATCATATTCCAGACGACCGCGCTATTCGTCATCACGCAGCAGCACACTGCGCATCCGCGGCGTCGAACGAGTTTTGTTTATCCTCGGCGCACTCCTCTACTTCATCGGTGTTTTCGGTGGTATCAAGCTGTTAGCGATGCCGCCGGCGACGGCGATCCTGCTCCTCGGCATCGGGGGTGGATTGCTCCTGATCATCACCTTGACGCTCATCTTCTGAGGCAAAACGATGTGGAACCAAATCGGACTTTTCTCACAACCTGAGCGCCCCTACAGTGTCAGTGAAATCACGGCGCGGATTCGTGCGCTACTAGAGCAGGAACCGTTGCTCCAAGACGTGTGGATCGAAGGCGAGGTGTCCAACTTCTCGCGGGCGTCATCGGGCCACATCTACTTCACGCTGAAAGATGCGGGCGCGCAGATGAACGGCGTCGTCTGGCGCACTCAAGCGCAGGCACTCACCTATATGCCCCGCTCCGGCGACCAGGTCGTCATCCACGGGCGCATCGGTCTATACGAACAGGGCGGGCGCTACCAGATTTACGTGGACGCGATCCGTCCGGCGGGACGCGGTTCGCTCTACCAGGAATTCGAGCGCCTCAAGGCCCAATTGGAAGCCGAAAGGCTGTTCGCGCCAGAGCGCAAACGCCCCCTACCTGTGTATCCTCAACGCATCGGTGTGGTCACGTCGCCGACGGCAGCGGCCTTCCGCGATGTTCTGAACGTGCTCACGCGACGTTACCCACTGGCTGAAGTGCTTCTCTCGCCAACGCTGGTGCAAGGCGAGACCGCCCCACCCCAGATCGTCGCAGCGTTGGCGGCATTGAACGCGCGTGCTGATGTCGATGTGATCCTCATCGTACGCGGCGGCGGATCGCTGGAAGATTTGTGGGCCTTCAACGACGAACGGGTGGCGCGGGCTGTGGCGGCTTCGCGCATCCCGGTGATCTCCGGCGTGGGGCACGAAACGGATTTCACGCTGACCGATTTCGCCGCCGATCGCCGCGCCCCCACCCCATCAGCGGCGGCAGAGATGGCGACGCCCGACCGCGCGGAGTTGCAGGCATTGCTACAACAGCGGCAGGCGCGCCTTATGCGCACGTTCGAGACACGTCTGCGCGAATTCCGCGACCGTATAACACGGTTCGACCGCGCTTTGCAATACCTCTCCCCTGCCGCGCGGCTTGCCACTGCTCGCCAGCGTGTGGATGATTTGCTGTCCCACGCCGACGCGGCAGTGGCGCATCGGCTAGTCGTGCAGCGACAGCGCGTGCAGGGATTGGCAGCGCGCCTCTCGGCGCTGAATCCCGACGCGGTATTAGGACGCGGATATGCGATTGTGCAGGAACGCGAGACGGGGCGCGTCATCACGTCGGCCAAAGTCATCACACCGGGATTAGCACTGACCTTAAGGCTACAAGACGGGGAAGCGACTGCACGAGGAGAGTAAATATTTTCGGCAGGATCAACAGGACAGGAAACTGCATCCCGAAAATCCTGTTAATCCTGTCCGAATTCTATTCGTACTTCAACGCGTGAATGGGACTGAGCGCAGCAGCGCGGATGGCAGGGTAGATGCCGGAGACTACGCCGATCAACGCGGCGAAGAGGATGGCGAAGATCGGCAGCCATAACGGAGTCGTCGTCAACGTCTGCGCGACTTCTTGCCCAGGCATACCAGGCCCTATGATACCGCCGCCGCCCTGCGAAATGAGCGGCTGCCCGACCACGTTGATCACCGCGTTGACGCCCATCGCCAACAGCACCCCACCGATGCCGCCCAGGAAACCGATGCTGCCCGCCTCGGCCAGGAAGACCGACATCACGTCCTGGTTGGTC
>JAKJAB010000551.1 GCA_022707725.1 Chloroflexota bacterium
CGCTCGCCATCTCGCTGGAGATGACGGTGGACGAACATCTCACGGGCGGCGAGGCGAAGGACTACAGCGCAACGCAGCACTTCACGGCACTCTTCGCGCGGCGGCTGCTTGACCGCGCGATGCCTTACGATGTGAGCATGCTCAACGTCAACGTGCCGGACAGCGCCACGCCGGAGACGCCCTGGCGGCTTACCCGTCTGTCGCGGCAGCGGTACTTCGTGCCGCTGGGGCCGGATCGCGCGAACGGCAAGGGGCGTCCGAGTTACACGGTGCGCGCCAACCCGGATCAGGCCGAGCCGGATTCCGACGTGGCGGCGATGCACGCGCGCGTGGTCTCGGTCACGCCGCTGTCGTTGGATATGACTTCCCGTGCCGATTTTGGAGCGTTGCACGAGCAACTCCGCGCGTAAGATGTTCGCTTGACAAATCCGCCCTTGCCCCGTAAACTTGACGATGGGTGAGAGATGATGCAACGTTACAGCGAAATCTTGCGCTTCCACGAAGGGCAACGCAGCCAGCACCCTACCCCAGAGGCTGCGGTCGTTGTCGCGCCGCCAGGAACGCCGGAAGGCGCAGGGGAACACCTCATCATCCTGGTCGATCTTATCCCGCAATTGGCCCACCGCAGTCGCGAACTGCGCGTTTTGACCGCCAGCACCTATTGGACATCGACAGGCAGCATTGTGGCGCGATTGCGTCGCGCACTCGCCGAAGCTAACCGCCATCTCGTGCACGTCAATGCCGAAGCGCCCCCTGGCTCGAAATGTTCAGGCAGTATCACCTGCGCTGTTTTCGCCGGCGAAGAGGTGTTCCTCGGACAGATTGGCGCAGGGTATGCGTTTGTGCATCACCCCGATAACCGTGTGGAGCTTTTCCCGCAGCGCGACCGGTTGCTCATCCCCCTGGGCGCTTCACTGCCACCGGTTCTCCACATCGGATACACGCTGCTGGAAGAACAGGCTACGGTCTTGTTCGGCACGACCCCGGCGGTGGAATCACAGCCCCGCGAGCGGTGGAAGGGAGCGCTGGCTGCATTTGGCCCCGAGGAGATCGGGGAAGCCATTACACAGACGATGGCCGAAAGCCAGGCATCGGGCAGCTTTGTCATGGTGCGCACGGCGGCACTGGCCCCTGCTCAGCCGCAACCCGAACCCCGTCATGGCCCGCAACTTTTCCACAAGCCCAAGAAGCCCGTCACAGCGACGCCACCTGCTGAAGAACCTGTCACTGCACCAGCGGAGATCGTCGTGCCGCCGCCTGCATCCGTCCCTGCTGCACCACCGACACCGGTGACGCCCACTCCGGCGATCACGGAGAAGCCACAAACGCCCCCACTCCCGACATTCCTGCAGAAGCGGTTGGAACGTCGCCAACAACAAGCCACGGCCCCCCAACCCGCGACGCCGCGCCCCAGTTCGACACCGTCACACCTGAAATTTCCCCCCATCGGCAAATGGATAAAGACAGCTTTCGAGACGTTGCGCCCGGGGGGACAGGGTGGGCGTACTTCGCGCACGCGGTCGACGACGGTGCAGCGCGCCCGCCTACGCATAGCACTGCGCACGCTGTTGCCTGGCAAGGTGAAAGGCGCCAAACAAACCGTGACGCCGGTCGCGCCCACCGAAAAGCCAACGGTGATGGGTGGGCTTGCGCTGGGGCTGCTGTTGCTGGCATTTTTTGTGACGATGACGATGTACTTCGAGTCCGGTGGGCGCGCGCGTGCGGAGGAGTACATGGTGGAGGCGCGCGCGTTGCGGGAGCGGGCGTTTAAGAGCCAGAGCGCTGAGGATTGGGAACAGCTCCTGCAATTGAGTTCACACATCGTCGCTCTGGAACGCCAAAATACCGAGGCGGCTCGCCTGAAAGCCGAAGCGCAAAATGCGATTGATGCGTTGGAAATCGCGGCAGTGCTCGATGCGCGCCTGTTCTTCGATCTGGGCGTA
>JAKJAB010000552.1 GCA_022707725.1 Chloroflexota bacterium
TCAACATCCTGATCCACGACATAAAAGCCTTCGCCGCACGCCTCGACACCGAGAGCGGAAGGACCGAAGTGCTGTTGGACGTCCATTACCCGCCGGGCGAGCGCACGCTAGGTTTGACCGGCAAACAGGACGAAGCGGAGCGGTGGGTTGCCGACGCCAACCAATTCCTGAACACGCTCAAAGCGATGCGCCGTGTCGACTTTCTGCACATTCTTCGCAATGAGGATTAAACACCGATGCGTTTCTATTTTGTCCGCCATGGGCAGTCGATGGGGAATATGACCAACGACTACAGCACCCCAGCCCACGATCAGCTCTCGCCCAACGGCTGGCAGCAAGCAGAACACCTCATCGAGCGGCTCGCGGGTCTCCACTTCGATTGTATCTACGTCAGCACTGCCACCCGCACGATGCAGACCATCACGCCTTTTCTCCAGCGCCACGGCCTACGCGCCAGGCTTTGGCCGGCCCTGCAGGAAGCCTGCTGGCAGCGCGACCGCACAACGCCGGTTCCGCCACGCGCCGCGCCGCCAGCACAATTCGAGCTGCCGCCAGATGCCGGCCTCCACTTCGACGTCCTGGAGGGACACCAAGGGATGCCTCCTATCGACGAGACGTACCAGGAAGGCCGCGCGCGCGTCGTCCAAGTCTACAAACACCTCTTGGAGTGGCACAGCGGGCGATCAGATAGCATCTTGGTAGTCGGGCACGAACACGCCGGCGGGCGGCTGGTCGAGCTGTTGCTCGGCCTCGAACCGGATGGACGCATCCCGCACAGCAACACCGGGTTTACCTGTTTGGTCGAACAGGGCGATCTTACGTTTCATCTGAAATTCGCCAATCGCATCTAGGAGGAGCTTATGCCAACCGAATCTGCAGCCGCAACTTTAGCCATTTTACGCGACGGGAGTCTTTTCCAGTGATAGTCGCCGGCGTCGCCTTTGGGAAGATGTTGCCAAAGGACAAAAAACTGGGTGCACGATATGAAGACGATCAAGCGCAAGGCCATCACCGCGGGCAGCATCTTCGCGGCGAACGCAGCATGTGCACTGGTCTTCGGCGTCATCCTCAAGTGGATTTAGAAATTCTTCTGACCGGATTCACAGGATTTCCAGGATAGGAAGATTTGTAAATCCCGTCGAAAGAGAGACAAATGCAGACAGATTGGCTTGTGCAGCAGATCTCCCAGTTCGCGCGTGTGCTCGCCTTGATCCTGGGCTTGAAAAAGCGCGAGGAATACCGCGCCGCCCAGGAAACCATCGAAGAAGCCCTCGACACGCTGCTCGACCTGGACCTCGACAAACTGCTGGCCCTCTTCCCGGCTGAACTTTTGCGCCGCCTGACCATCGCCGAGACTGCGATGGCCGGGCGTGAGAAGGCGCTGTTCGCTGCCGCGTTGTTGGATCAGGCAGGCGACATCTACACGGCGCAAGAACAAACGGAGAAAAGCTCCGCTTGTTACACCCAGGCGCTGCACCTTTTGCTCGAATTGATCCTCACCGATGACCACATCAGCCTGCCGAACTACGCACCGACCGTTGAGGATGTGCTGGCCAAAATCGATTCCGAATTACTCCCCCTCGAAGCACAACATGCAATCATGCTCTACTTCGAGAAAATCGGGGCGTATGCGCGAGCGGAGGATGTGCTTTTCGAGATGCTCGACGCCGTCGCCGACGATCCCGAAGCGACAGCGGATATCGTCGCTATCGGGGATATGTTCTACGAACGGCTGCAGCAGCTAGATGACGAGACACTTATCGCTGGAAACCTCGCGCGTGATGAGATTGCGATGGGCATCACAGACTTGCGGAATTATCCTGGAACGTAACTATTCAGCCTTAAGGTGGGACGCACTTAGCTGAACCCAAAACGGCAATTTTTGCGCTTCCTACTGTCATTGCAGGCGTAAAAGTGCGTCCCACCTGAATAGT
>JAKJAB010000553.1:0-253 GCA_022707725.1 Chloroflexota bacterium
GTGATGTACATGGGCAAAATCGTCGAAAGCGGTGAAGTGCGCACCATCTTCCGCCGTCCGATCCACCCCTACACCGTGGGGTTGATGCGCTCCGTTCCACACCTGGGCCGGCGCGTAAAAGTGCGGTTGACCCCGATTCCCGGCAGCATCCCCGACCCGTTCTCCATTCCGGCGGGATGCGCTTTCTTGCCGCGTTGTCCAGTTTCCAAAGTGGAAGCCTGCCAGCATGAAGTTCCGCTGATCGAGGTGGAAC
>JAKJAB010000553.1:291-1933 GCA_022707725.1 Chloroflexota bacterium
TGCGCTGTGTGATGTACGGTTAGACAGCGTTTTGTGAGGTTTTATGGAATCCAAGGCTCCAATTCTACTGGAAGTCAAGAACCTGAAGAAGCATTTCCCCATTAAGACGGGCCTTTTCCGCCGGGTTACCGGGCAGGTGAGCGCCGTGGATGGGGTGAGCTTCTTCATCCGTGAGGGCGAGACCCTCGGATTGGTGGGAGAGTCAGGCTGCGGGAAGACGACCACCGGCCGCTGCATTTTGCGCGCCCACGCACCGACCGCTGGCGAGGTGTGGTTCCGCAAAGACGGCGAGATGGTCAACATCCTGGAGCTATCCACGCAGGAGATGAAACCCCTGCGGCGCGAAATGCAGATTATTTTCCAGGACCCTTTCTCCTCGCTCAACCCACGGATGACCGTGATGGACATCGTCAGCGAGCCACTGCGCATCCACAAATTGGCCCAGGGCGCCGAACTCAAGGCACAGGTCCGAGAGCTGCTCGAAGCGGTGGGCCTCAAAGCTCAGCACATGAACCGCTACCCGTATGCGTTCAGCGGTGGGCAGCGCCAGCGCATCGGCATCGCGCGCGCGTTGGCCTTACGCCCCCGGCTGATCGTGTGCGACGAGCCGGTCTCGGCGCTGGATGTCTCCGTGCAGGCGCAAACGCTCAACCTGCTGGAAGACCTGCAAAAGGAGTTCGGGCTGACTTACCTCTTCATCGCCCACGACCTGTCCGTCGTGGAACACATCAGCGACCGGGTGGCGGTAATGTACCTGGGCAACATCGTCGAGCTGGCTAAGGCAGAGGAACTCTACGTCAATCCACTGCACCCGTACAGTGAGGCGCTACTTTCCGCGATCCCGCGCACCGATCCCGATCACATCTCGAAGCGCCTCATCCTGCCGGGCGACGTTCCCAGTCCGGCAAACCCGCCTTCGGGGTGCAAGTTCCACCCTCGCTGCCGGTACGTCGAGGCAATTTGCCAGACCGAAGCCCCTGCGTGGCGGGAATTGTGTGAGGAGCACTGGGTGGCCTGCCACCGGGCGGAAGAACTAAACCTGACAGGCATCGACTACAACTAAAACCTGGAAAGAAAAAAAGTCGCCGGAAAAGTCGGCGGCTTTTTTGTTCCTCATAACAGCTCATTGTGTCACAGATAAGTCTATCGCTCTCCCGGCGAGTTGTGCGAACTCCTGGACATCGTTGTCACGCGGGAGATACTCCGCAATGCGCTGCGCGTCGCGGGCCACGTCCGCCAGCGTTGTTCCGGCATCTTTGGCCCAGTAGCTCTGCCGTAGGATTTCGGCGTACTGCGCGACCACGGCGGTCATCTGGAAGCGCGGATCGCTCGCGGCGAAGTCCTCACTGAGGTCGGCGCGCGCGACGCTGCGCTTGATTTCGGTCACTTCACCGGTGTTGGGGTCTTCCCAACGCATGTAGACGGTGAGTGCGGGCGCCTCTGGATCGGCGTCGGCCTTGAATTTCACGTATCTTCTCAATAATCCGGGGGAGACAAGCTCCCGCGGAAGGCATTTGCCGAAAATGGCAAATACAGGTACACTGTGCCACCTATGTTAGCTGATCTTGATCTGACCGCTATCCAGGACGAAAAGGCTCGTCTTCTGATCCAGCAACTGCTGAATCTGATCGAGCAGTTGGCC
>JAKJAB010000554.1 GCA_022707725.1 Chloroflexota bacterium
ATCGGTACCCGCGCCAAGTTCGTCCAGCAAGACCAGCGAGCGGTAATCCGCGCGCTTGAGGATGCGCACAAGCTGGCTGATGTGCCCGGAGAACGTGGAAAGCGACTGCTCGATGGACTGTTCATCGCCGATGTCGGCGACGATCGTCTCAAAGCACGAGAGCTTCGCGCCTGGATCCGCCGGCAGATGCATCCCGGCCTGCGCCATCAACGTGAGCAAGCCCACCGTCTTCAGCGAGACCGTCTTGCCGCCGGTATTCGGCCCGGTGATGACCAGCACGTGCGTCTCGTCGTCCAGTTCCACGTTGACCGGCACCACGGTTTCCGGGTCGAGCAGCGGATGGCGCGCACCGGGCAAATAGACCACCGTCCCAGGATGAACGTTGTCCCCTTGCGGTGCAGGTGGCGGGTCGGTGATGGGTACCAGTTCCGGCTCGACAGCCTGCGTCTCGGCGGCATAACGCGCTTTAGCAAACGTCAGGTCGATCTCCGCGAGCGCGTCTACCGTGGCCTTGATCTCATCGCTATGCAACGCGACCTGGGCCGACAACGCCCGCAACAGGCGGTAGATTTCCTCTTCCTCGGCGAGGGTCAACTCGCGCAAGGTATTGTTCAGTTCGACGACCTGCGCCGGTTCCACAAACAGCGTCGCGCCACTCGACGAACGGTCATGCACGATGCCCTGAACCTGGCCGCGGAAGTCGGAGCGCACCGGGATGACAAATCGCCCCTCGCGCCGCGTGACCAGCGTCTCCTGCAGGTACGGTGCTACGTCTGCCGAGGCGATGAGGCGGCGCAGACGCTCCTGGATGCGATCCTGAGCCACGCGTAAGTCACGGCGGATGCGCGCCAGTTCCGGTGAGGCGTTATCGCGAACCTCGCCGCGGTCATCCAGGACGCGCACAATCGCCTCCACGAGGTTGACCAGTGGATGGATGCGCCAGGCGATATCGGCCAGGCCGGGGAACTGCGTCTCCAACTGCGTGAGAGTGCGCCGCACGCGCGCCGCGCCGATCAACGTATCACGGGCCAGCAAGAAATCGCCCGGTTGAAGGGTCACCCCGTGCTGCGCGCGCTCCGCCACCGGGCGGATATCATGCACGCCGCCGAGCGCGAAATCCGAGCGCGCATCCAGCAACAGGCGCGCCTCGCGCGTCAACGCCAGGCGCTCACGGGCCTCGCGGTGATCGGAAGTCGGCAGCAGCGCCAACGCCAGTTCAGCGCCGCCGGAGAAGTCCGTGTATCGCGCCAAACGTTTCAAGATTTCAGGGTATTCAAGGGTAATCCAATGACGATTCATCCACACTCCCAGATTTCGCGTCCATCAACGGCCTAGAGCGGCGTCAGCGCGGGCGGCAAGGGACGTAAGAAGGGCGCGAAAAGCCACCGGTAGAGGCTCAGTACCGCCCGCGAAAAAGGCTGCAACGGCGACGCATAGAATTCATTCCGCATCCGCACCCACGCGTTATAATTTGTCCATCGCTCACTCACCATCACGCCGACCGCATTGTGCAACAACGTCACAATTACAGCAGCGATGATAAGGCTCAGCAGAAACCCCATCACGTAGTCCAGGGCGCCTAACTTGGGCAATTTTGTGACCGGAAAAGCAGCGTGGATCACAATGTAGCCCACCACAAAGAAAAGGACAAACAATCCCATAAAAAACGCGCCTTCAACGAGCGAGCGGTCAGGCCCGGTAACCGCCTTGAGACGAAAGGCCGCCTCTTCATACAAAAGCGCACTCAACATGGTAGCCGCCCACACGACGGCCAATGAGAAAAGCGCCCGTGCCATTCGTTGATAGGTCAAGAAAGCGACGACGCCAACAGCTACGAAAATGATGAGCAGGTCTAGCGGTCCCATACAATCTCCTTTCCCTATACAGGAAGTAACGAAGGTTATTATACCACGACG
>JAKJAB010000555.1:0-1558 GCA_022707725.1 Chloroflexota bacterium
CGACACGCCCGCCGACGGCGAACGCCCGGAGCGCACGCGCCAGGTGCACCTTTCGATGGCGGGCAGCGAGTACACGCTGGCGTTGGGCCTGGCCCGCTTCGGCATCCCTGCCAGCTACATCACCCGCGCGCCCGACAACCCTTACGGGCGGATGCTGCGCAACATCGCCCGCGAAAACGGCGTCGATACCAGCCATTTTGTGTGGGCCTCGAAGTACGAGCCTATCGGGCGCTTCATCTACGAGATCGGACGCACGCCGCGCCGCGATACCGGCGTCTACCAACGGATGTTCTCCGCCGCCTCCAAACTCGACGCAGGGATGGTGGACTGGGCGGCCGCGCTCAAGGACTGCCAGCTTTTCCACACATCGGGCATCACTTTTGGACTGGCGGCGCACAGCAACTACGAACGTAACTACCTGCTGGCGGCCTTCGAAGAGGCGATGGCGCACAAACCTGCCGGCTGCCTGGTGGGGATGGACTTCAACTATCGCGCCACCCTCTGGTCGCCGGAACAGGCGAAGGCCGTGCTCACCCCGTTGGTCACAGAGCACATCGATGTGCTGGTGACGACCATCGAGGATATGGCGCAGCTCTACGGGATGGGCTGCGGTCAGTACAGCGCCAGGCAAATCGGCGATGGCGACATCGGCCCCATCGAGGACGACGACATCCGCGCGTTCGCCGCCGAGGTGTGCGCGCGCTTCGACACCAAAATCGTCGCTATCACCATCCGCTACCCAGACAGCTTCGAGCAACACCGCTGGGAATCGGCAGCCGCCGACGCCGACGGTAACTTCTTCCGCTCGCCGTCCGTCAAACCCGTCACCCTCTGGGACCGGCTCGGCGGCGGCGATACGTGGAACGCGGGCTTCTACTACGGCCTGCTCACTGTTGGGTTTAACGCTGGCGGTTTGGAGAAAGGCGTCCTCGTCGGCGACGCAGCCACACGCCTCAAGCAAACGCTCCTCTTCGATCTGCCCATCATCGACAAAGCCGAGGTCCAGGCGTTGCTGAAGGCCGATGCGGTGGGCGGCGGAAAACGGACGGCAAGATAACAAGAAGCAAGATGCAGGATGCAAGATTCTATCCATGCAATATCCTGCGTCTTGCGTCCTTCGAAAGGAAACCACAATGCACAAAACCGAAAAACTCAACCTCATCCGTGAGACGGGCGTGATTGCGATTATGCGGGCGCAAAGCCCGGCGCAACTGATCGCGGCTGCTGATGCCATCAAAGCGGGCGGCGTGCGCGTCATCGAGGTAACGATGACGACGCCGGGCGCGCTGGATGTGATCGCCGAGGCGACGCAGCGGTACGGCGACGCCGTGCTCTTCGGCGCGGGGTCGGTGCTGGACGCCGAGACGGCGCGGGCGGCGATCCTCGCGGGCGCGGGCTTCGTCGTGGCCCCCACCCTCAACCTCGACGTGATCGCGCTGTGCAACCGCTACAGCATCCCGGTGATGCCCGGCTGCTTCACGCCGACGGAGATGCTCACCGCGTGGGAGGCCGGGGCCGACATGGTCAAGCTCTTCCCGGCAGAGATCGGCGGCCCGGC
>JAKJAB010000555.1:1645-1915 GCA_022707725.1 Chloroflexota bacterium
CGTGCCCGTGGGCGGCGTGGACTTGAACACAGCGGCGGACTTCATCCGCAACGGCGCGGCGGCGCTCGGCGTGGGCAGCAGCCTGGTCAACCAGAAATTACTCGACGCGGGCGATATGGCCGAACTCACTCGCCGGGCAGCAGCCTTTATCGAAGAAGTAAAGAAAGGCCGCGGGGAATAAAAAACGCGAGGAGGGTCAGGCGGCTGCCGGAGGCAACCACCTGACCTCAAACCATCTATCTCTCGAACCACCGGCCCAGCGAATACTCC
>JAKJAB010000556.1:0-289 GCA_022707725.1 Chloroflexota bacterium
TGAAGTGCAAGAGCACGCCGAACGCGGGGTGGTTCACGGCTTCGCAGAGCTTCTTCATATTCTGCGCATCCATTTCCGCGCCCCAGTGGTTCTCCGGACCGATTTTGTAGCCGTTGTCGTAAGCGCGCTGGGCGAATTCCTGGTAGCGTTTGACGATGAAGTCGAACTGCTCATCCGTCCAGTTGGCCTCGTGTCCGCCCGCGTCGATGCGGACTGTCAGCGCGCCGAGCGTTTCGCCGGCGTGGAGCGCCGCCAGTCCGTTCTGGTAGTGCTGCTCGCGCACGGCGGG
>JAKJAB010000556.1:299-1901 GCA_022707725.1 Chloroflexota bacterium
ATGCGCGCCATCCACGCAGAGGTTCGCCAACACCAGGCCGCGTTCATCGAGCGCGTCTTTCACTTTTGCCAGGTAGTCGTCGTCTGTAGAAAGCAACATCCCGTTCCAGATATCGGCGGAATCCAGGTGATAGCGATATTTGCAGCTTTCGAGATAGCCAAACAGGTCCATCTTGCCTTCGCGCAGCAAGCCGTGAAAAGAAAACGATGCGATTGAAATCTTGTACACGTTTTGTCTCCCTTGATAGTCGGATTAGTTTTTAGTTTGGTAATCGAAGCGGCAGATTGTCGTACGGCAACGTGCCGCTACTTCATACGTTATGCACAGTCTTATCGCACGCCCAGCAGCAGCTCGTTCACCAATTGGTCCAGCTTCTCATACCGCAAACCGCGCGCGCCCAGCCCTATGCGGTCGAAGGTGTGCGCCTTGAGCGCGGCGGCTTTGGCCGCGGTGTACGCGCCCTCGAAGGCGGCCATGCTGCCGTCGTCCGCGTGGATTTCGGCCAGCAAGCCCTGAATCTCCGCGTCGGCGGCGAAGCGCGCGGCCTTCTCCTTGAGGATGAGGTACGTGCGCATACACCCGCGCGCGAAGTCCTTGACGCCCTCGTAGTCTTCTGTGCGGAAGGCGTGCGCGTCGAAGTGACGGCTGCCGGCGTAACCCACATCTTCCAGGAACTTGACGAGGAAGAACGCCTGCTTGAGGTTCTGCGCGCCGAAGCGCCAGTCCTGGTCGAAGCGCGCGTAATTCTGGTCGTTCAGGTCGATGTGGAAGAGCTTGCCTGCCTCCCACGCCTGGGCCACTGCGTGCATAAAGTTGAGTCCTGTCATATGCTCGTGCGCCACTTCGGGGTTTACCCCTACCATTTCCGGGTATTGCAACGTGTTGATGAACCCGAGATACGCGCCGGTGGTGGGGAAGAAGAGGTCGCCGCGCGGTTCGTTGGGCTTGGCTTCGAGGGCGAACTTGAGGTTGTAACCCTGGTCCTTGACGTACTCGCACAGGAAGTTGAGCGCATCGCGGAAACGGCGGATGCTCGTCACAGGGTCCTTCGAAGCATCGACTTCGATGCCCTCGCGCCCGCCCCAGAAGACGTAGATTTCCGCGCCCAATTCGGCGCCCAGGTCGATGGCGTGCATCGTCTTGTGGAGCGCGTAAGCGCGCACGCGCGCGTCGTTGGACGTGAACGCGCCATCCTTGAAGACAGGGTCGCCGAACAGGTTGGTTGTCGCCATCGGCACTTCGAGGCCGGTATCGGCTAACGCCTTCTTGAACGCCTTGAGGATGCTCGCGCGCTCGGCGGGCGTCGCGTCGATGGGGACCAGATCGTTGTCGTGGAAGTTGACGCCATACGCGCCCACCTCGCCGAGCAGGTAGACCAGCTCGGCGGGCGACAGCTTGGGACGCACATCCTCGCCGAAGGCATCCCCGCCGGGATTCCCGACAGTCCACAGGCCAAAGGTGAATTTGTGTTCCGGTTTAGGTTGATACTGGTTTGACATCGTTTGTTCTCCTTCGATAGAATTTTGGTAACTATTCAGCCTTGAGGTGGGGCGCACTTAGCTGAACCCAAAACGGCAATTTTTGCGCTTCCTACTGTCATTG
>JAKJAB010000557.1 GCA_022707725.1 Chloroflexota bacterium
GGGCGCGCCGTCCACGAAAGGAAGACAAAGAGGGTGTAAAGGATATTCAGCGGGAGCAAAATCGGGGCGAGTCCCGGATATTGCAGCGCTGCCCCGGATGCCAGACGGTTCAGGAAGTACACGCCGAGAATCAGCCCCCAGCGCGCGCCGCCGCCCAGGCGCGACATCCACAGAAAGTAGCGCAGCATCACCCAGTAGATGGGATTGCGCGCTTTGAGCGCCTCGACGATGCCTTCCCGCGCCCAACCCAACTGCGGGTTCAGGCGCAGTGCCTCACGGAAATGTTCGAGCGCCTGCTCGTGCTGACCGCTATGTAGCAGCGCCCAACCTTGATTGGCGTGGGTCATCGGATTTTCGGGATTCAGCGCCAGGATGGCCTCAAGGCTCTGCCCGGCCTCATCCTGCCGTCCCAACTTCACCAGGGCCATCGCGCGGATGTTGTTACATTGGATGTTTTCCGAGTCGAAACGCAGTCCGGTTTCAACCGCGTCGAGCGCCTGCTGCCACTTCCGCTGGCGCAGGTAGATGTTACCCATCACGGCATGAAAGCGCGGCATTTCAGGAGCAAGGCGGATCGCGGACCGGATCGCGGAGAGCGCCTCGTCGTACTTTTCCATCTCCGTGAGGATGATGGCCCCCGCGTAATGCCCAGAGGGATTGTCGGGCGCAAAGCGCACCGCGGCCTGCGCTTCGAGCAGGCCATCGGTCGCGCGTCCCTGGTAAAGCAAGGTGAACGCCAGCAGCGTGTGCGCTTCGGCGTTGGTGGGGTCTTCGGCAATCGCGCGCCGCAGCACTCCCTCTGCATCCTGGTAACGTGCGCGTTGCAGTAAAAGTTCGGCTTGGGCTAGATGTGTGCTCACGGGTCTCCTAATAGCGATCAGCTTTCAGCGGTCAGCCATTAGCAAGAAGGGCTGAAGGCTGACCGCTGAAAGCTGAAGGCTGAAGGCTTATCCAAACAACCCTTTGCGGCCGCCGGCCCCATCGCCCGGCAGCTTGAGGTAGGCAAGGATGTCGTCGTACAGACCGCTCTGGTTGGAGTAGATGGCGTAGTTGCGCGCGGTGGCGAACCACTCTTTGGTCGTTGGATGAATGGTTTTGACGACGTCGAGCAGGTCGTTGGTGCGCACAGGGGCGACAGCGCCGGTACGCATCGCGTCGCGCAGCTTGTTTTCGACGGCGACATCGATCGCGCCCCGCAAATCCGCGCCGGAGAAGTCCTCGGTTTGGCGCGCCAGTCGCCCGTAGTCGATCTTGTCCGTGGGCTTGCCGGCGAGCAGGATTTGCAGGATGGCGGCCCGCGCTTCCACATCGGGCGGGGGGACGAAGATGACCCGGTCGAAGCGGCCCGGCCGGCGTAGCGCGGAATCGAGGTGCCATGGTGCGTTGGTCGCCGCGAGGACGAGCACGCCCTCGTTGGACGTGTTCACGCCGTCCAGCTCCGAGAGGAACTGGTTGATGACCTGCCGCCCGGCGCTGTAGCGCATGTCGGAGCGGCTCGCGCCCAGGGCATCCACCTCGTCGAAGAAGAGGACGCAGGGCGTGTTGCTACGCGCCAGTTCGAAGATGGCGTGCAGGTTGTGCTCGCTCTGGCCCAGGTACATATCCAATACGTCATGCAGGCCGATGGCGAGAAAGTGCGCGTTGACCTCGCCGGCGGTCGCCCGCGCCAGGTGCGTCTTGCCGCAACCCGGCGGGCCGTACATCAGGATGCCGCCGCCCAGCGTCTTGCCGTAAGCGCGGTAGATTTCCGGGTGGGTGAGCGGATGGATGATCTTCATGCGAATCTCATCCTTGAGTTTGTCCATGCCACCTACGTCTTTGAACGTCAGTTGGGGACGTTCGACATCCGAGGATGGTGGCGGCGCGGCCTCC
>JAKJAB010000558.1 GCA_022707725.1 Chloroflexota bacterium
GTTTCCTCGCCCACACGCTGGACGAACTGAGCGCGGAGCGGCAAATCACCGTGGGGCGCACACCGTGCGGCTTTTTTGGGACGCGCGCCCGGCTGGAACCGGGGCAGAGCCTCACACTCAATGCTATCGTCGGCCACGTCCGAAACATCGAAGACGTCCACCGGCAACGCGCGCGCCTCGCGCAGAGCGCGTACCTGCGCGAAAAACGCGCCGAGGCCAACCGGCTCAGCGAAGCGTTGACGGACGTTGTCGCTACCCACACCGCCCATCCCACCTTCGACGCCTACTGCCGCCAGACCTTCCTCGACAACGTGATGCGCGGGGGCTGGCCCGTGCTGTTGGGCCGGGCGGACAAGCCTTTCGTCTACCACATCTATTCGCGCAAGCACGGCGACCTGGAACGCGACTACAACGCTTTCTACCTGGGCGCCGAGATGTACTCGCAGGGCAACGGCAACTACCGCGACGTGAACCAAAATCGGCGCTGCGATGTACTGTTCAACCCACAAGTTGGCGATTTCAACGTCCTTTCCTTTCTAGAACTCATTCAGATCGATGGCTACAACCCGCTCGTGGTCAACGGCAGCCGTTTCAGTCTACAACCTGAAGCAAAGGATGCCGTCCTCGCGTTGGTGGACGATCCCAAAAAGCTGGAACCGCTCCTGGAACGCGCCTTCACACCGGGCGGCCTGCTCAAAGCCATTGCAGACCGCCACATCGGCCTCACCGTTGCGCCTGAAGCCTTCATCGCTGCGGCGTTGGCCCACGCCGAACAGCACTTCGAAGCCACATTCGGTGAAGGCTACTGGATCGATCACTGGTTCTACACCCTCGATCTCATCGACAGCTATCTGGCGATCTATCCCGACCGCAAATACGCGCTCCTGTTCGACACTACGCTGCCCTATTTCGACAGCGCCGTCTTCGTCCAGCCGCGCAGCAAGAAATACGTGCTGGTTGACGGCGGCAAAGTCCGCCAATACGGCGCGATTCGTGAAGATGGCGAAAAAGCCGCGTTGGTGGCTGCCCGCGCAACGACGCCTAACCTGCTGCGCACGGCGCATGGTCACGGAGACGTGTACCGGGCGACGGTCTTCGAGAAACTGCTGACGCTGGCGCTGACCAAATTCGCCGCGCTCGACCCGTGGGGGATGGGCGTCGAAATGGAAGCGGGCAAGCCAGGTTGGTGCGACGCGCTCAACGGCCTGCCGGGGCTGTTTGGCTCGTCGCTGTGCGAGACGTATGAGCTGGCCCGGCTGCTGGACTTCTTGCTGCGCGCGATGTCCGAGTATCCCGGCGGCGAAGTCGACATTCCGAAGGAACAATTCAAGCTGCTGGACGCAATGATGCGGCAAATCAACAAATGGGCGTCCCGGCAGGCAGGGGTATCATCCAGGAACACAGAATACGATTACGTCTATTGGAACGCAGTCGCCTCCGTCCGTGAAACCTATCGGGAGCAAGTGCGCTTCGGCATCGAAGGGAAGCTGGAAACTCTGTCGTTCAACGTCCTCCATTCCGCGCTGACCGCATTCCGCGACAAGGTACAGCTTGGCATCAACCGCGCGCTGGCGCTGAACGACGGCCTGCCGCCCACCTATTTCGCTTACACCGTGACGGACTACACGCCGCTCGACGACGCCGACCCACAGGGCCGCCCCTACGTCGAAGCCACGCACTTCGAGCCGCACCCCCTCCCGCTGTACCTGGAGGGCTTCGTCCACGCCCTCAAGCTAGAAACCGACCCCGCAAGCGCGCGCGCCCTGCACGAGCGCGTCGAAGCCAGCGACCTCTACGACCGCAAGCTGGGGATGTACAAGGTCAACGCTTCGTTGGCAGGCGAGACCCACG
>JAKJAB010000559.1 GCA_022707725.1 Chloroflexota bacterium
TGGCACTTCCATGTGGATGTCGATTCGATCCAGCAGCGGGCCGGAAATACGGACGTTGCTGCGCAACGACGCGGTAATGCTGGATGAGGCCTGTCGATGGAGATAAGTGGGCTACAACAGTCGCGCTCCACATCCCCAAACTGGTCAAAGCATATGGAAGCGGAAGCGATAGCTCAGTCGTAATCGCAGATGCTTTTGGTCAGCCACTTTTTCACCATCCTGGCTTACGGCTCTTCAAACTCAATCAGATTAGTACCATCAATATTCATCATAAACCACTTGCTTCCCGGCACTAATTCTCCCTGGCTGTCTAATCTATAACCAGCAAATACTAGACGTTCACCATCCGGTAGTAATTGTTGTGGCGTAGAGGGCTGTACATCTGGCAATTCGAACGTTGTTATCTCACCACTTTCGATATTCCAGATGATAAGAGCAGTTAACTGATCCATCCGAGTCATATGTGCAAGTCGTTTAGAGTCAGCCGCCCACAAACCTTTGCCCGGCAAAGCGGAGACAATTTCTGCAATCAACTTTCCTTCTGCATCTAACCGGGACAAGCGATGATTACCAAATGATCCATTGTACATCGTAACCCACTGCAGCCATTCTCCATCAGGAGACCACGCTGAACTTGCGCCCCCTACCAAAGCACCGCTTGCCGTTATCTGTGTCATTTGTCGTGGGGTATTGAAGGGCTCCAAGGTTACCACGTATACTTGCCATGGTGAAGAGGCTGCCGGATCACATATCTCCTGATATGCAATCTGCATACTGTTCGGTGACCAGGTGAGAAAACATCGATCGACCGCTTCTGTTGTTATGCGCTTGACATTCTGTCCATCACTATCCATTACGTACACATGCATTGGGGGGACTGTCGAATGCCTGTCACATTTGCTTTCTATTGACAGAAATGCTACGCGCTTCCCGTCTGGCGAAATAGTTGCCGCAGATTGGCAACCAGGCCAGTTCAGAATTGCTGTTGATTCATTAGGTCCCACAAGGGGGATACTCATTATGTGAGTTCGCAGATCTTCGTCTTCAACTACCGTGACCCACACGCCATCACGTGATATGACCGGAAAACCAGCCGGGTGAAATACCACCTGCGCCCTGCTTGATGATGCCGAAAACTGGTACAGCGTTTGCAGATTCATTTCCCCTTCGTATGCTGCCAAAAGCCGGGTCTGATCGTCGCTCAGGACGGTGAATAGAGCTTCGAAAAAGGGTGGGCGTTCACGAGGCACAATGAAGGCCGTAAGTGTTGGGTTGGGCAGGGTTGGCGACGGCTCGGGTGTAAAAGTTGCCACATCTATATTTTGCGTGGCTGTCACTGGCGTCGTGGGGACAGCAGTAAAACTGTCCTGACTACAGGAAACTAACAAGAATAACATTATCACTATACAGATGAGTAGCAATAAAAGATAGATACTTTTTGGTCCTCTGATCATCTTATCTCCTAAGCCGGACAAACCGGAATTGGATAGAGCCTTTGACAAGAATATGTGAGACAATCCCTTGAACTGCTCCCCGAAAATTGAACAGGCTAAATCTTCACTACCCATTTTCTCGTCCATCGTGTGAGGACTTTAGACGGTTAACTCTATGGTATGAATGGCGTTGGGTCAATCGTCCCCTCAGAGGTAAGATCAGGGTTTTCCGGATCTGTTTCTTTAATCGAGATATGCAAGTGCGGGCCGCTACTTAGTAGATGTTGGCGTAGGTATAGGAGTCGGCGTTGACGTCCCTGTACCCGACCCCAGACCAGAGATAAACGTGGGTGTCAAACATACAGTCAGCGGCGG
>JAKJAB010000055.1:0-4123 GCA_022707725.1 Chloroflexota bacterium
CTACAATCGCATCGAAGCGGATTTTTCCATCGTTAGCGTTCATGCCCGAGCCTCCTTGCGCGCCTTGATGTCCTTGATCATCGCCGGAATCACCTCGAAGAGGTCGCCCACGATGCCCACGTCGGCCACGTCGAAAATGGGAGCGTTGGGATCGGAGTTGATGGCGATGATGAAGTCGGAGTTCTGCATGCCGACTTTGTGCTGCAAAGCCCCTGAAATACCGGCGGCGATGTAGAGTTTGGGGCGCACCGTCCGCCCGGATTGCCCCACCTGATGCGCGTAGCTGATCCAGCCAGCGTCCACGCAGGGGCGGGACGCGCCGACGACGCCGCCTAACTCGCGCGCCAGCTCTTCGATCAACTTGAAGCCTTCGGGCGTGCCCAGGCCGCGCCCGCCAGAGACGATGACGTCCGCATACTCGATATCGACGCTTTCGGCCTGGTCGCGGATAAACTCCAGGATGCAGGTTTCGGTGTCCTTCTCATCCAGCGGAACTTCCTCGCGGACGATGTCCCCGACGGCCTCCGGGTTGTACGGCGGCATAGGGAACACGCGCGGGCGCACGCTCGACATTTGCGGGCGGTTGTGGCGGCAGAGGATGGTCGCCATGATGTTGCCGCCGAACGCGGGACGGGTCGCCAGGAGCAGACGCTGGGATGAGCCTTTCACCTCGCCCATCTCCAGTCCGGTGCAGTCGGCGGTCAAACCGGTGCGCAGCGAGGTCGCCACCGCGCCCGCCAGGTCGCGCCCCAAGGTCGTCGCGCCGATGAGGAAGACCTCCGGTTCGTACTTGCGCACCACGCCCACAATGCACTTGTAGTACGGGCAGTTGCGGTAGTTTTCCAGTTCCGGCTCGTCCACCAGGTAGACGCGCTCCGCGCCATACTTGATGGCCTCGCGCGCGATCCCCTCGACCTGGTTGCCTAGCAGAATACATTCCACGTGGACGGTATCGCCAGCAGCGTCCGCCTCTTCTTTGACTTCGGAAGCAAGCCGGCTGGCGACGCCCAACAGTTCCCAGGAAACGGGATGCGCTTTGCCCTCCTCTTGCTCGATGAAAACCCAGAATCGTCGCGCGCTCATCGGAGACCTCCTAAAAGTGGCGTGAGGATGCCGGCGGCGTCGGCTTTGGCGAACGCCGCCGCCACGGCAGCTTCCACGCCGATCTCGCGGCTGTTGATCTTCTCGCCGGCCTCGGGCAATGGCGGCGTCCCCATCTTGAAGACGATGGTCGGCGAACCGCGCACGCCGATATGTTCTGCATCGAAGATGCCCGCATTGTCCACCGTCAGCACCTCCGGCTCGTAGCGCAGCGAGCGGATGAGGTCGGGCAGCGGCGCGAAGGGCACCTCGGCGATCTCTTTCTCGCACGTCACCAGCGCGGGCAGCGGCGCTTCGACGACTTCCGTCCAGCGCTCGGTCTTGCGCTCGACGACGATCTGGCGTTTGGCGAGGTCGATGTTGCGGATTTTGACCGCGTAGGTGATAATGGGCAAATCGAGCCGCACCGCCACCCCCGGTCCGACCTGGGCGGTATCCCCGTCGATTGCCTGCTTGCCGAAGAAGACCACGTCGATGGGGTCTTTCTCGTGGATCATCTGGATCACCTGAGCGAGCACGTAAGAGGTCGCCAGGGTATCCGCGCCGGCAAACTTGCGGTCAGAGATGAGATACCCCGCGTCAGCGCCCAGCTCGATGGCCTCGCGGATCGTCACCGTGAACGAGGCCGGCCCCATCGAAACAACCGTAACCTTCCCCCCCAGTTTGCGCTTCCACTCCACGGCGGATGCCAGCGCGTGCGCGTCGTAGGGGTTCATGATCGCCGGGACGCCCTCCCGCACCAGGTTGCCCGTCTCGGGATCGATGCGGATGTTGGTCGTGTCCGGCACCTGCTTGATAGCGACAAGTGCGTGAAACAAACTCCACCTCCTTACAAATGGCAAATGGCAAATGGCGAACTACAAATTGTGAGCGAGAAAAACCGGGATTATGCCCATAATCCCGGTTTTCAGGCGCATTAGTGACGTGGGGTGAAGTGCGGTTCGATGATCTCGCCGTTGCGAATGACCACGCCGTTGCGCAAAGCGTCGTTTTGTGCGAAGGCTAAACCCGGCTCTACGTTGGTAATGTGCTGGATGTAAGACCATGCGGCGTTGTTGAAAGCGTGCGTCGAAGTGCGCGGCACGCCGCCGGGCACATTGGGGACGCAATAGTGCACCACATCTTCCTCGATATAGGTTGGGTTGTCAAATGAGGTGGGACGACTCGTCTCCGCACAGCCGCCGTGGTCGATGGCGAAGTCGATGATGACCGAGCCTTTTCGCATCCGGCGCAGCATATCGCGGGTGATGATAACGGGCGCACGTTTGCCCGGATTGCGCATTGCGCCGATGACCACATCGGCAAAGCGCGTGGTGTAGGCCACGTTGAAATCGTGATCGATCATCGTGGTCACCCGCCCCTGGAAATACTCTTCCAGATAGCGCAAGCGATCCAGCGAGCGGCTGAGGATGAAGACTTTCGCGCCCAAGCCGACAAAGGCTCGCGCGGCGTTCATGCCCAACGTTCCTCCGCCCAAGATCACCACCTCGCCGGCAGAGACGCCCGGCGCGCCGTTCAGCAACACACCTCGCCCTCCATAGGTGCGCGTTAGCAGCGTTCCGGCGATGTAGGGCGCCATACGTCCGGCAATCTCGCTCATCGTTCTGAGGATGGGGAAGTCACGACCATCTTTGGAGATCATCTCGTAAGCGATGGCCGTCACCTTGCGCTTTTTGAGTTCGTCTACCTCTGCCTGGGGGATCGACATCAGGCCGAGGAAACACATAAGCGTCTGGCCAACGGGCATCCACGCAATTTCCTCCAACGTGGGCCGCAGCGCTTTGAGCACCAGCGAACTGCTGGCGTAAAGCTCCTCGCCGGTCGACACCAGCGTCGCACCCATGCGCTCGTAGTCATAATCGTCGAAACCGGCGCCTGAACCGGCGCCCACTTCTATATAACACTTGTGACCGGCCTTCGTCAACAAACCAACACCGGCCGGCGTCAAACCCACGCGCTCTTCTCCACAGAGCCGTTCTTTAGGAATGCCTATGTTCATATTCCGCTCCTTTGAAAACAGTCAGCTAGTCTTTAGTCCGATAGGTACACAGCCTTCGATCGATTCAATTCCGAAATCGTGTTACTGGATTACGGCAACGCCGTCAGCCGGATGCGTGATGTAGACGGCGGGCTGCTTGCCAAAACGCTCATCGTAGACCTTGACGATGTGTGCCTTGAATTCGGGGACAGCCGCTTCGACCACCAGGGCAATGGTGCATCCGCCGAATCCCGCGCCGGTCAAGCGCGCGCCGTAGCAGCCTGGGACTTCCACCGCCGCTTCAACCAGCGCATCCAATTCCGGCGCGCTCACCTCGTAATCGTCACGCAAGCTGCGGTGCCCTTCGATCATCGACGCGCCGGCCGTCTCGATGTCGCCAGCGTGAAGCGCGCGGGCAAATTGCATCACCCGGTCGTTTTCCGTGACGACGTGCCGCGCCCGGCGATACACGACTTCCGGCAAATCGCGTCCAAACTGCTCCAACTGGCGCAGCGACACATCCCGTAACGCCTTGATCTCCGGCAGATACGTCTGCAAATATCCAACCGCCTGCTCGCACTGCGCCCGGCGCACGTTGTACTCCGACGCCGCCAGCGAACGGCGCACCATACTGTCCGAAACGACGATGGCGACCCCCTCCGGCATCGGGAAATAACGCCGTTCCAGCGAGCGCGAGTCGAGCATCATCGCATGGCCGGCCTTGCCGCACGCGCTGATCATCTGATCCATGATGCCGCAGTTCACGCCCACGTATTGGTTCTCCGCTTTCTGGCACAAAAGCGCCAGGTCGGGAAGTGCAATGTCGAACTCGCCAAGCGTAGCCCAGGCAAAGGCAAACGCCAACTCGATTGCCGCCGATGAGGACATCCCCGCGCCGACCGGCACGTCAGATGCCAGCACTGCGTTGATAGGGGCAGGTTGCAAACCTCGTTCCAGAAAAGCCCACACGACGCCTTTGGGATAATCAGGCCAGCCGCCCGCCGAGGCTGGTATCTTCTCCATAGAAAAAGCGGCTTCATCGTT
>JAKJAB010000055.1:4133-14942 GCA_022707725.1 Chloroflexota bacterium
TTCTTGATGTCCAGCGCGCGCACCGTCGTCAACGGTTCCTCGGCCGGCCCAACCGCCAGCCACGCTGCCTGATCGACGGCCACCGGCAGCACGAACCCGTCGTTGTAGTCGGTGTGTTCGCCGATGAGGTTTACCCGTCCGGGCGCGCGCACCACCAGTTGCGGCGGTTGCTGGAAACGCGCAGTATAAGCCTGTGTCACCTTTTTGTATAATTCGTGTTTGGCCATAAGTCTCCTTTTTGGTAGACAGTAGACAGTAGACGGTAGACAGGGCGTCCCCGTCTACTGTCTACCGTCTACTAAATGTCTGTTTCGGGCAAGATGCCGTTGCGCGCTAACGCGACCCGTACATGCTCACGGTCGGCGGCGTAGATGAGCGCCAGGCCCTCACCAAGCGATTCACTGATAAAGCGCCGCAGCGCTGGCTGCGCCAATACTGCTGGATCGGGCGCGCGCAGCAGCCACACCTGCTCCAACCGCGCCGGTTCACCACCCTGATAAGCATTTTCGATAGCAGCGCGCAGATGCGCCGGGAGCGCCTGTTCCGTCGCCTCTTCGAGAAAAGCCAGAATGCGCGCCACCGAGATGCGTTGCTGCCGCGCCAACGTCAAGGACGAAGGTGTGAGCCGGTAACGATAGTCCTCGCCCCACGCCAGCGGGCGCGCGATCCGGCGCACCTGAAAGCGCGCGTAACGGCGACGCAACGGCGCGGCGACGACCCCCGTTTCGCTCAAGCGCAAGGGGGGCGGTTCCGGCAACTGCGGCGGCGCGCCAAGTTCCAATAACGCTGCGCCTGCTTCGCTCAGCCGGAAACGCGCCGGCGGTTCGTCGCCCAGATCGACCATTCCCAGCCAGTAAAGCGGGCCGGTTATCACGAAAGCGATCCACGCGCCTTCGATGGCGTCCCAGGCTTCGATGCCGCGCAAGGGCTTCTGGGTGACTGCATCGCGCAACGCCCAGGCGTCGTAATCGCCGTCCGGGCGCAGGAAGTCCATATTCTGCTCGCGCACAAAGGCGACGAACTCCGTTATTGTGTACCACGTATTCGGCGCGCAGCAGCGCAACACATCGAGAAATGCCTGACGCGCGGTGCGCGGGTCGGTGGGCCATTCGCTATTCCATAGCGCGCGCGCCGGGTCGGGACGCAGCGTCGGAACAGCGGCAAGGTCATTCCAGCGGGCGCTTGCCATCCACGCGCGAGCCAGCGCTGCCCACTGCGACCAGCTATCCGCTTGCAGCCACGCCAGCATCGGTTCGGCAGCCGGGCGTAGCGCATCACGCTCATCGTGCAGGAGCCAGCCCTGTTCCAAAGCCAGTGTTTCGAGCAACGCACGCGCTTGTGGTAGTCGCAGCCAGGCCGTCTTCTCGCTGGCTGCGGGCGGGTCGAGCGTCTCCATTTGTAGCGCCGCGAACAAGGTCACCAGGTCGTCGGCCAATACATCGGTTCCGGGAACCTGGTGTGTAGGCGGTATGGACGGCTCCGGCAGCGTGACTTCCAACGGCGCGGGGACGGGCATATACAGGCGCAACTCTTCCGGCGTAAACGCCATCTCCACCTGACCGCCAGGCCACGCAGCAAAGGCGCGCTGCACCAATCCCAGATACCACAATTGCTCGACGGCCGACACCGGTTGACGCCACAGTTCCTCGCGCTCCAAACGGCCTGGCCCCACGGCGCGGAGTTCACCCCAGCGACGGGTGAAGATCGCCCACGGCAGCGCCCCACCCCGCCGCAGTAGGTCGTCCAGGGCTGTGCGTGCGGCATCATCGAGGTCAGCAAGCACGCGCTCCACAGCTTCGGCGCGCGCCATCGCATCCGCCAGTTCCGCCGCGACATCGGGTTTGCGCTCGGCAACTAATGGAACACCCCACTGTTGGGCAATCACATGCAAACGCGCCAGGTCACTGTCGAGAAGCGTTTGGTAAAGTGTGCGCAAGGCCATTTTTCGCTAACCAGAAGAAAAAGCATGTTCACGTTGGAACGCTCGAACGTTTCAACGTGTTGAACGTACAAACTGATTATATCTATTGTAGCAGAAGGCGCAACCTATCACTTGTCCATAGATTATAAATCAAGGTAACATTTAGGGTATCATCTCAACCAAAAGGGGAAAGTAGGGGTTTGGGGGCGGATGTGCCCGCCCCCAAACCCCCACCTCGCACATATTCTTCAAAAGATAGCATTAGCGAAGATTCGCGGTTAGAGTTGATTATCAGCCGGCATGCACTGCGGCGCGCTGCCGGGCATCTTCTGCTTCAGCCTGCTCTTCCTCGCCGGGTTTCACTTCCCAGATACGATCTGGAGCCACCAGCCGGTCGGTATACAGCACGCCATTGCAGTGGTCGATTTCGTGCTGAAACACGCGCGCCAGATAACCGCGCGGACGGAAGCGGAACGGTTTACCATACCGATCCATCCCGCGCACGACGATTTCTGTCGCGCGCTCGACTTCCCCCGCGTATCCGGGAACAGAAAGGCAGCCCTCCACACCAACTTCGGTCTCTTTGCCGGTCTTGACGATTTCCGGATTGAGCACGACGAAGAGCTTACCGCTGGTGGGGTCGTCTTCATCCTCCGGCGTCTCGATGACGATTGCCTGCACCATTTCACCGACTTGCACTGCCGCCAGCCCCACGCCGTTCGCCGCGTCCATCGTCTCGATCATGTCGTTGATCAATGTGCGTATCTCCGGTGTGACTTTAAGCACCGGACGCGAGCGCCTACGTAAACGCGGGTCTCCCACAGTAATGATTTTCCTTAACATTGCGTCTCCTTAGAAAATAGCCTCCTTAGAAAATAGCCTCAACGGATCGAACGGATTCAACGGAAAAATATCCGTTAAATTCCGTTGAATCCGTTGAGAAAATCCTTTTCATCCTCGTTGGTGTGAAACCCCATATGGGGACTCCTCTAAATCCTGATCGCCCCCATTTTACCACACTTGGCTAGTATCCTTCTTTGCGCAGGTTGTCGTATGTGGCAAACCAGCTCAGCAGTTCATCCTGGCGGCGTGTCGCCTCAATTTGACGCTGGCGTTGGTTATACGCATACTGGCGGTCAGAAATCAGAGAACGAATCTTGGCCGGATAGCGCACCCATTTCAACTCGAACCGTCCCTCTCGGCCGGCCGTCTCGAATTGCACGTGCCCAAACTTGAGCAACTGTCCCCAGAATCCCGGCACCTGGAAACTGAGGTTTTGGATGCGATCCAGACGCGCCTCGCGCCGGGCCTCGCGCAGCAATAACGGCTTTTGTTCGACCAGAATGACGTGACTGGGCGTGAGCTGTACGTAGTCGTTGCGCCAGTCCTCCACGAACCACAAAAAAGCCGCCAACAGGATGGCCTCCAGGATAAGCCAGGCGACCAGCCACGAGGTAAAGTGAGTGTTATTCGCATTCCAGAGATGCCACAAGAACACGATGCCGCCAGTGCTCATCCCCAGCAAGGGGATAAAAATTTCCGAGTAGCGCAACAAGCCGAGAAGCCAAAAACGCCGCAGGATGATCGTACCGCCGTCATCAGTTTCCACCCAGGAGGGCGGAAACAGATATTCCCACAACCAGCTAAACGTCAACAGCATCCACAGACGGCGCGGGCGCGTCTTTGGAGGCAAAGATTTGCTTGGCGGCGGCGAAGGCGCTTTCTCGATTTGCAGACGGCGCGCCAGCAGATCACGAATTTGCCCGCGGGAGCGGAGCAGGTCGCGCGCTTTCGAACGTTCGATCTGTTGGAAGATCATCGCCCGCAAATGCGCCGGCCCCGGCACATTATCCATGTCGATGTCCACCGTTTCGCCGGCGGTCTGCAGGACCAGGTTGCCGTAATCGAGCACGTTGGCCGTCAATCCCGAACGCACTTCGTAGATGTCCTGAATGGTATCCAGTCCACATTCCTCCGAATGAACATTAAAAGGCCAATCACGCTCGATGTGGACCACGCGTTGCGTGGTCAATACGAAGTAGTCGTCGCGCCAGTTCAAATATTGCCAGGCCACCACCCCAATCGAAGCTACGACCGGAATCGCCACCACCACTGCCAAAACAGACCCAACCAACGTACCACGCGAAGATAGATATGAAAGCGCAGGTGTCAGCAGAACGAAAAAGAGCAATGGCGCGGCCACCTGGCGAAACAGTCGCGCCCAATGGCGCTGCACGACAAAAACGACCCATTCGTCATCGCGTAGCCAATGGAACTTTTGCACTTTGCGACGCGCATCGACGACCTCCGATACGCTCAATCGATTCAACCAGCGCGGATGCTGCTCCAGAAGCGCCGTGAAATCGTCGCGCAGCAAGTAGAGTACCCGCGCCTGACCAATGGCGGTCGCCAGCACGTCGTGGAAATCGCCGACCAATAATCCGGTCTCTCCGGCGTCGTCACCGACTTCCAACCACCCCACTTCTTTGACCAGCCCATCGGGGTCGATCTTCGTCAACTGGACGCGGCCTTCTAGCACAAGAATCAGACGATCGGCAGTCTCGCCCTGGCGAAAAAGCCATTCCCCATTTCCATACACCTGGTCGTGGACAAATGGCACAATCCGGTATAACTCATCTTCCCAGCGTTCAGCACGGAAGTTTTGAAACAAGCGAATCTTTTCCAAAAACCCGACGACCCGCGATGGTTGCAGCGGCCCCGGCAAGTGCTCTCGCAGATAGGGACTCTGGTCATAGATTTTAACCAGCTCGCGGAAAAGCAGGTACAGCAGGCGTGTGTTCTCCACAGCTACCGCATTCACGCCTTGAAGTTGTTGAACAACCAGCTCCACGCGCCCGAATATCTCGCCGGCCTTGTATTCGGCGATCTGGGTCACATTGCCCAGTTCATCCGCGCGCGTCAGCCGGACTTTTCCCTCCATAATGATGCACAGGCGATCCGGCACTTGCTCCTGGGTCATGATTCGTTCTCCCGGCTCGTACACCCGCTCGCGGACGTAGGGAACCATGCGCATGAGCACGTCTTCCCCGGCGCTGCCGGTCAGGGATTGAAACAGAGGAACTTTTTTGAGCTGTACCAGAACGTCTTTCGGTTCCATAACGTTAGCCTCTCACCGGAAATTATACTACAATCCTATGACTATGGCGCCCGGCCCCAGATGTGCGCCGAGTACCGTAGTCACATCGACAAACAGAGGATGTGGCAAAGTGGGGATCAAGGCGCTGATCTGCTGCCATAGCGCCTCGGCCTCTGCGCGCGCATAAGTGTGGACCATAACCAGGGATTCAACAGGACGGAGCGCGTCGAGGATGGTCAACAACCGCTCGAGAGCTTTCTGGCGCGTGCGTACCCGCTCCATACCGATCACGCTGTCATTCATCTTCAGCAGCGGTTTGACGCGCAGCACCGATCCCAGCAACACCTGAAGGCGCGACAGACGACCACTGCGTCGCAGGTATTCCAATGTATCCAGCGTCGCCACAGTGTGGACACGCTTCGTATACACCCGGAGATTCCCAACGATGTCATCAATCGACTGCCCGGCCAGCACGTTTCTGGCAGCCTCAAACGCCACCCGCCCCGTACCGACGGTCAACTGCCCGGAATCAATCACCTGTATGGATGCTGAGATAATCGTTTCGGCAGCCATGTGGGCCACATTGACGATGTTGCTCAATTTGGCCGAAATATGGACCGATAGAATCCCGCTGGCACCCTGGTCGATCAACTTTTCGTACGTCTCGGCAAAGCCCCCCATTCCCGGTGCAGATGTGGTTGGCGGCGGATTATGAAAGGGCAGCTGTTGGTAAAATTCTTCGCGTGAGAGATCAATGCCATCCCGATAACTCTTCCCACCCATGTTGATATAACAGGGTACAACAGTAATGCCGTATTCTTCGATCAGGGCGGGGGGCAAATCGCACGTGCTATCCATCACAATCTTAATCGTCATGGATGCCTCGTGGTCACTTGATTGGCGTAACGCCTTTCTTCAGGATGATGTTGCCGTACTTCGCCGTCTCGCCGGTCATCACGACGGCGAACGCCTGTTTGGCGCGTTCGTAGAAGGCGAAACGCTCCAGGCGGGCGATGGGCGGCGTCTCAAGCCAATGCCGGTCGATGGCGGCGCGGTAGCTGGCTTCGACGGCGGGATCGAGCGCATCTCCGGGGACAGGTGCCATCATCAACACCGGGCTATCGACGTAGGTGTCGAGTGCGAACAGTGGGAGGATCGCATCCAATAAATCGGCGACGCGCAGCCCATCCGCGCGCAGCACGCGGGCGTTACAGCTCTCGCCGGGAAAGTGCGCGTCCGCCAGGACGATCTCGTCGCCGTGCCCCATCCGGCACAACAACGCGAGCAAATCAGGACTGAGTAACGGAGAGATACCAACGAGCATAGACGGCCTCCTTGTTGTAAGAAATTACGAATCAGCGAATCGAAGAATCAGCGAATCGAAGAATCAGCGAATCGAAGAATCAGCGAATCGTAGAATCAGCGAATGGCGAATATGGAATGGTTTGCTCATTCGCCCATTCACCCATTCGCTCATTCGCCCATTCGCCCATTCGCCCATTCACCCATTCGCCCATTCGCTCATTCGCCCATTCGCCCATTCGCTCATTCGCCCATTCGCTCATTCGCCCATTCGCCCATTTACCATTGATGATCCAATCCGGCTCGTATTCCAACGCCACACGTGCGCCCGCGAGGGCCGTATCGGTGCTGGGGTCAGGTTCCACAGCGTCGAACACGCGCCACGCGAGACCGACTTTGCGCAGGTGCGCCGTGACCGTATCCACGAGGCCCACCTTCACCAACGTCGTATCGGTCACGAGCAACGCCCGCGTTCCCTTGACGTCATCCAGCGCGTCCAGCGCCCCCTCACCAAACACAATCTGCGGAGAAACAAAGTACCACATCGTCACCCTCCTAGAACGGTCAGCAGATTAAGCGGATTTAATGGATTAAGAAGTAAAAAATCTGCTTAATCTGCTAAATCTGCTGATAAAACTTAGTCGCCAAAATCCGTCGGAATGAGTTTCGTGCAGGCGATGATCTCCTTGGCGGCTTTGGGATACCGCATGATCATCTTCATATCGCCCTGAAGTTTGAGGCGGCGGGTCATCATCCCCTGAATGGGATCGAGTTTCCCTTCGATCACCTTGCGCCAGGAACTGAACAACGCACTGATGACGTAACCGGCCTTCTTTTCGTCCAGGCTGCTCACCTGCATCGCGTCGGGGCTTTTGCCGTGATAGAGACCGAGATAGAGATAGGCCGTTTCGGGATAGGCGTCGTCCGGTTCGACGATGAAAATGAAGTCCCCTTCCCAATTCTTGGCCGATTGCTCGTAGGAAGGGCTGGCGTTGAGGTGCTCACTGAGCTGTTTGATCCACTCGTCCGAAGGGAATTTGATACTCGTCATCGTTCTATTCCTTTTTTGAATTACGTGAAGTTGACTGTTAAGAACGCTAAGGTTTCCCCAATCCTGTGCAAGGTGGCAAGTAGAAGACATTGTCGGGAAGAAGTGTGCTCGCCTCAACGACGGCTGACCACCGCTCGCCCAACCCAGGATCCCATACCCCCAACGCGACTCTGCCATCGAAGGTGCTCATCCCGCGCAGGACACGCACCTCCTGTATCCGCTCGCCGGGTTGCCAGGCGGCGATGGGATAGAGACCGCGTAGCGCATCGCCATCACTCTGTGTGACCAGCTTACCATCAGGGCCGATCCAGTGTGTGAAAATCGTGGGATTGCCGGATACCAGTCCCCTGACTTGCCACTCCAGCGCGATGGCAAGTTCATCCGCGCCGGTCCAATGACATTCCGCGGCACTGAGGACAACCGTCTCGCCAAAGGTGACCAATGGCGCGCCCCGCTCTCCTCCTGTGCGAATCGCCCCCGCGAATGAAAGTGTAGTCCGGTGAGCCGTATAGTCAACCACAAACACGCGCGTCGCAGCCCGCAGATCATCCATTGAGACGAAAGGATCGGCTAACTCAAGCGCATAGGGGAGTCCTGAGGGCAAAATCAGGCCCATAGAACGGGCTTCGAAATCGCGGGCGACATCGCTGTGGACGGCGACAAACATCTCTCCACTGGTCGGGGGTGGAATAGGGATCATGCCTTCGTGCATCAAGGGGTAAACGCGGCGCTCAGGGGTCACCCGGCCCGGCAGGTTGATCACCAGCGTGCCCGGCGACGCTTCCGCCTCGGCGACGGTTTCCCAAAGTACATCACCGACCATCCGGTGCGTAGACACAATTTGACGCAGGAACACAAACGCAGGCAACAGCGCCGCCGCCAGAAAGATCGTCTGTAACCCGCGCCGGATCCACAGCCGACGCGATGTCTCTCCTATGTCCGCGATGGTCAGTCCCCACAAAAGCACGATGCCGATCGCCGCCGGATAGAAGGCGCGCCCAGGATCACGGAACCAGTTGAATGCCTGCGTCGTCAAGGGCATCACAGTCCACAACAGCACCCACCCCAGCGCAAAAAGAAACCAGTGGAACTGCCCAAGTCGCGCATTGAGGAACGCGAGACCCGCGAGGGTTAGCACACCCAGCACAGTCATCAACAGGATGTCGTTAAGTCCCAAAAAGCCACTCACCGGCATCACCACCTGCGCCAGGGGATAGGCCAGGCATTGTAACCAGGCCACGACGTTGTACCAGGGATGCAATCCCGTGATGAGCTGCGTTGGCACTTCGCTGGAAAGGATAAAGATAACGGTCAGCGGTATGGCAGAGGCGACAAGATGCGCGCCCGCCCAGCGCGAATAGGGGCGCCTTCGCAGCAACAACTCCGCCAGCAGGATGCCGCCCGCAGCCACCACGCCCGCTTCCCAAACCAGCCCAGCCATCAGCGTACAAAGCGCGCTGCACAGATGTAGCACCAGATGGTCGTGCTCCCGCGCCTCAAGGTACAACAACAGGGCGCTCAAACTCAGTCCTGTGACCAACGGATAAGAAATAGAGCTGATCCACAGAACAACGTTGGGCGCAAACGGGAAGAGCGCAAACAGCGCGGCGACGACAGGGCCGGCATAGCGCGGGCCACGCCCCCAGCGCGCGACCAACAACCCGGCCAACGTCGCGCAGAGGATATGGCCGGCTATGTTCAGCCCATAAAGTAAGGCCGGCGAGAGCGTACCAGTCAGCAAGTAAATAGCGCGTAGCAGGATGAAGACCAGTGGTCGCCAATCGCCATACGGGTTGAGACGATACCAGTATTCGATGGCCGGGGTTTGCTTGATCCAGGGGATCAATTGTAAATCGTCGGCGTAGAAGGGCAAACGCAGTGCGTCACCGTAGACCAGTAAAGTCAGGATAATAGCCACCACCAGGCTAATGCCCCCAAGCACAAGATAGGCGTTCCTTAACGGAACCTGCGGCTGATCACAAAAACGCTTGCGCCGAATCACAATCCGGCGCTGCGGGAACGGCGGATTGTGATCCGCCTTAAGCGTTGAAGTAAGGCTATTTTTAGAGGAGACACCGGTGCTGGCGCACTCCATGCAAGCGCGAAAATCTGTCAATGGATTTTTTGCCATTTGCCATTTGCCATTTGCCATTTTCGAAGGAGATCAAGGTTTGATTTGCCCGAATTTTCACCAGGGGTTGCGGTTCAACGTCTGCTCATTATGCCACCCTCACGGCGGTGACGAACGGCGACAACTTCAGCCAGAATGGAAAGCGCGATCAGTGCCGGCTCTTTACCGCCGATATCCAGCCCGACAGGGCCGTGGATGCGGGCCAATTCCTGTTCATCGAACCCCGCTTCGACCAGGCTCGCTCGGCGGTCGGCCTGGGTCTTGCGGCTGCCCAAAAAACCGATGTAGAAAGCGTCGCTACGCAGCGCCAATTTGAGCGCCGGAATATCGAACTTGGAATCGTGAAAGAGGACGACGACAGCGGTGCTCACGCCGAAATCCGGCGATTTGAAGACATCCTGTGGCCAACCAAAGCGCGTTCCCACGTCGGGGAAGCGTTCCTCCCGCAAAAAGGTGCGCCGGGCGTCGCTCACGATGACCTCGAAACCCAACACGCGGGCCAGCGCCGCCAACGAGACCGCGATGTCGGTGGCGCCAAAGATGATGAGCGTGGGCGGCGGCGCAATGACTTCGATGAAAAATTCGCCCTGCGGGTAGCTGTGCTTTTGGGCGTAGGGGCCGGGCCAGGCCGCCGCGACGTCCATCAGCACTTCGCCATCCAGATCGGGATCGCCCAACGTACCGTGTGTCGCGCCGTCAACGGTGTGCAACAAATGGACGGGCGGTTTGTCCGCATCGATCCGTGAAACAAAAGCCACCGGACGCCGCGCCTCAACCTCTGCCATCAAGCGTTCGTGGAGTGGAGTCCACCGCTCGATCAGCAGGTCGATGGCACCGCCGCACGCCAATCCAGCGCTCCACGCCTGCTCGTCGGTAATGCCGAAATTAGGCCGGCGTATGGCCTCACGCCCCTGCAAGACGAATTCCATCTCGGCGATCACGTCACCATCGACGCAACCGCTGCTCACCGAACCGGCCACGTCGCCCTCGGCAGTGATCAGCATCCGCGCCCCCGCCGGGCGCAGCGACGATTCCCGGCCTCCCGCCAGCGTTTCACATCCTCGATAATATCACGCATAGTATCACCTCAGAAGATACCCACGAATCTTCACGAATTTCCACGAATCTTCCAATGGGTGCAGATTGGTGGTCCATACTTGCCTCGATCTACACCTGCTCAGGTTTTGGGTTTGCTCCAAGTATAAGAACGCGCTGTGCCATCCGCGAAAACGCGCACAACTTCGAAGCGCACGCGCCCGGCCTCGACGGCTTTGGCAATCTGGCGCTGACCTTCCGTTAGCATAGAC
>JAKJAB010000560.1 GCA_022707725.1 Chloroflexota bacterium
TACGCCTGCAATGACAGCAGGAAGCGCAAAAAACTGCCGTTTTGGGTTCAGCTAAGTGCGTCCCACCTCAAGGCTGAATAGTTACATCTGCTTTAGCGTTTCAGGCGGATCATAATCCGTCGTTGCCGCATCAACGCGGGATTGTGATCCCGCACAAGTATGGGCTTGTAGAACTCTTGGGTAGACGCCAAGTCAACAGAAAAATGAGCGGGGTGTCAATTCCCCGCTCTGAGAGATCAATGCCGGTGTTTGTGAAGGAACCAGGCGACGACGATGGCGATGATCGCGACGGTTGCCAAGACCGTCACAACGGCTTCCGTTTTTCCCACAACCGTCCCCGCGACTGGCACGCCGCTGGAGGGGAGGATTAACGCTGCGACGACGGCGACGACGACGAGCGCAGCGACGGCGGCCCAGGTCTTCTGATATATGGAGACGCGTAACCATGCCTGCACCCGTTGACCCACGGTCAGCGGGCGGCGCTCCCACGCAGCCGTGACCTGCTTCCGCACCTGGCGGCGCAAGTTCTCCGGCGGCGGGTGTGGCGCAAGCGTCCGCGCCAGCAATGCCTCCACCTGCACCTCTGTATCAGCTTGTGCGCCCCAATCAGTTTTCATCTCTTGGGCCTTCATCCCTCTCCTTCTCTCTTTCTCTCTCACCTAATGCCTCAGCTATGGCAGCGATGGCCCGCCGGTAGCGGGATTTGGTCGCTTCCAACGAGAGACCGAGCGTATCGGCAGCATCCTGGAAGGGCAATCCCTCGGCAAAACGCAGGAGGAGCACTTCCTGGTAATGATCGGGCAACTGCTGCATCGCCATCCGTACGACCGCTTGCTCCTGCCAGGCGCTCTGCTCCGCCACGTCGTTGACCTCCAGATCGAGTTCCACCGTTTCCGGTTGACGACTGCGCCGGCGATAGAAATCGACGACTTTGTGCCGGGCGATTCCCGAGATCCACGTGTGGAAGGTCGCTGTCGCTCGATAGTTGCGGATCGCCCCCACCGCCGCGATGAAGACCTCCTGCGTCACGTCATCGACGGCATCGAAGGGGAGCAACGCGCGCAGCCGGTTGTAGACGACGGGCAAGTAGCGGTCGCAGAGGACGTCGAAGGCCAGCCGGTCTCCGTCCCGCGCCAATCGCGCCAGTTCTTCATCGGGCAATATATTGAAATTTATACTCATAGATATAGTCGTTTGGAAATGGTAAAAAGGGTCGTGTTGCGAGACTGTTGTAGCCTGTTCTATCTCTTTATCTCTTCCGGCAAGAAGCGGCGGACTTGCCGACGAACTCACTGCGCAATAACAACAGCCTCTTGCGCTTCAGTCAATGTGATGGGATCGTAGTCGCCAGGATACCGTCACTCAGGGCTGGTCGAATCAGCGTTCCCACAATATGCTGGCGGCGGGCGACTTCCTCAGGTGTGACAAGGATGATGTCTTTGGGCACACGTATGTTATGTAAAGCCAGCCGCATTTCTACTTGTTTGGGGCGCTTGGAACCGGGGACCGGCATAATGACCAGCAGATCTACATCACTACTTGGGCCGGCTGTCCCTCGCGCGTGTGAGCCAAAGAGGATGATCTGTTCTGGATCGAACTGTTCCACGAGGCGATGCCCCATCGCTTCAATTGCGTCCTGCACATTTGCACTTTCCGTCATCATTCCTCCCAAAAATCCTCCTGGGATCATCGACGTTTCCTTCGCCATTTAGTCTGATGTTTATACTACTATAACTCAAG
>JAKJAB010000561.1 GCA_022707725.1 Chloroflexota bacterium
CGAACCCCTCCGGCACGGTCATGGACTGCGCGTACCCGCCGTTGACGTCCCGCCCCGTGGCTTCGAAGTCCGCACACAGGTTCTCGTTGCCGGATCGGCAATAGGCGCACGTTCCGCACGCCGAGTAAATCCAGCCCACGCCGACCCGCGCGCCGACCTCGAACATCTCGGCGCCAGGGCCGCGCCCTTCGACTCGCCCTATCACCTGATGCCCCAGCACGACCGGCAAATGCGGCGGCGGCGTGCGTCCCTCGATCTCATCCAGCTCGGTGTGGCACACGCCGCAGGCCGAAACTCGCACCAGGATTTCGCCGGCAGCGGGGACGGGATCGGGTAACTCAGTCAGCGTCAACGGGGTTTGATCTTCGGTGAGATCGCAGAGTTTGGATAGGATCATAGCTTTCATACAGAACCTCCACTTCTCTGCTCTAAAAAATAAACTGCCTCAACAACCGCTCCGTGAGTGGCCCGCGCAACATCTCGCTGACGGGTAGACTATCCGGACTGAAAAAGAGCAGTTCGCCGGTTTCCTCGTTTTCGTGGAATTCACCTGCGCCCAACTTGGCCGTGAAGCTGACCCACAGCAAACGTTTGGCGTCATCCTCGTAGATGTCATACAGTTTCAGGTTCTCAAGCTCATACCTGCTTATTAGTATAACCACATCTGACGTGTGTCAACAATGAATAGATCGAACAATCTCACTCAACATTGTACGTTACCAACCTCGTTTTGTTTACTGAAGTATATTTTCCCTGCCACTGTAAGAGTTGTGCAAATCGAAAGGCGGCATATACTGCACTCTATGTCACGTTTTGCCGTGTACCTACCACCACAAACCTGTCTGACCACGAAACCGAGCGAGAACATCGAATTCGTTGGCCATTCCTATCCGCATTTCAGCCAGGTACGTCAGGAATTGGCACGTGTGTTGTGTGATTATGTTTCTTTACCCGCACGTATGGTCGCGTTGGACGAGTACGAAGCCGTACACACAAGTGACTATCTTGATAGTCTAACTTCAATGGCGGAGGGTACAATCCAGGGAAGATTGCCGCGCCTCAGTGTGGAATGTACCGGATTGCAATTTTGTCTTCCGGGATATCAATACGGTCTGGGCGGAATGTACGAAGTGATCGACCATCTGAAGGCTGGCCGGATAGAGCGCGCCTACTGTTTCAGCCTGCCAGGACATCACGCACATGCAGATTGGGGACACGGGTACTGCATCCTCAATCCACAGGCCTGCGCCGCACGTTATGCGCAACGGCAAGGCTTTCAGAAGGTGTTGATCGTGGACTGGGACATCCATCACGGTGACGGAACGCAGGACATTTTTGCATGCGATCCGAGCGTCTACTGTGTGAGTATTCACAGTTTGGGCGATCTCTATATGACGCTACAAGGCATCTTACGCGAAAGTACTACAACACAGGGCGCGGAACTAGGACATTGCAACATACCCTTGCTAAACCATGTGTTCGACGACAACTTCTTCGCAGCGATGAACTTAACCGGACGATACTATCGCGCACACGAGAGCCTCGCAGCTTTCCATGCAGCACTGGAACAGCTACCCTGGTCGCCTGACATCATCTTCATTTTCTCTGGATACGACTCACACAAGGACGACTGTGGGGCCGGCATCACCGACTGGGATTATGCCGACTATCAAACCTTGACACGCTGCGTGCTAGACGTCGCCAGGCTCAGTAATTGCCCTGTA
>JAKJAB010000562.1 GCA_022707725.1 Chloroflexota bacterium
CGGTGATTTTGCATGACTTTCCCGGTGCGCTTTGCGCCCTCAGCCAGCCTGTCCCGCTCATCCCCCGGAAGGTTAGTTTTGAACTTAAATTCAACCAAATCAGACAGGCTATTGACATTCCTGCAAAACGGCTATACAATGAAGCTGCCTTGAGCCTCTTCACCTGTTCAGCTTTCCGACGTCATTGCCCCATGAACTGGAGACTCAACTGTGTGCGCTCTTCTCCTCTTGTGGCCCGTTCTGGTGTGAAAAGTGCTGTTGATGGAGGTGCAGGATGGACAGTAGAAGGATTCCACAATTCGCGTGTTGGTTGATGGCCTTGCTTCTCGGGCTGGTGGCCGCGTCGTTCGTCGCTGTGAGCGCGACGGATGCCGCGCCTGTGGCAGACCCCCCGTGGGGGCCGAACGTCAAGGTCAATGACGACGCCGTTGGCGTTGCAGATCAAGGACTGCCGGCTTTGGCGGCCTCAAAAACCACCAACGACGTCTATGCGGTTTGGGTAGACTGGCGCAATGAGGACGCCGACGTCTACTTCGCACGTTCTACCAACGGGGGACAGACGTGGGGCGCGAGTGTCCGCGTCAATCACGATGCCAACGCCTGGCAATATACTCCCGACATCGCCGTCAATGCGGCGGGGGTGCTGCACGCCGTCTGGTCCGACAGCCGCGCCGGAGACGACGACATCTACTATGCCCGCTCCACAGACGGCGGCCAGACGTGGAGCGCCGAGGTGCGCGTCAACGACGTGCTGACCGGGACGCAAAACAATCCGGCCATCGCAGCGTTGGGCAGCGACGTCTGTATCGTCTGGAGCGACGGGCGTACAACCTATGTCGGAGATATTTACGTGGACTGCTCGACGGACGGCGGTCTGACATGGGGGAAGGACACCCGTGTCAACAGTGACGCTGGCGGATACCATCACTATGCACCTGACGTTGCCCTGGGAACGGGTAGCCGCGTGCACATCGTCTGGTACGATGACCGGAGCGGCACGTGGGACATCTACTACACGTACCTTTCGCCCACGGGACTGGTCAATGTCCGGCTGAACAACACGACCGCCGGGACGCAGAGCAATCCCTCCATCGCGGCAAATGGGGACACAGTCCACGTAGTATGGACAGATTCCAGCAGCGGCTCAGGGTATATCATGGGCGACATTTCCACAGACGGCGGCGTCACGTGGGGACGGCAGGATGGGCAGATCAGCGCTGTGAATCACGCCGACAGCCCGAATGTTGCCATCAACGGCCAGGGCGCGGCCTGGGCGACGTGGCGCGTCATCAGCGGCACCTATCGCCTGTACGCCGATGCCTACGACCCTGGTAAAGGTTGGTCCGCGGTGGATGACGTGATCACGACCACCACAGAGTTTCTGCAAAATCCGGCAAACGGCGCCGGCGCCACGCGGATCTATGCGGCTTGGGAACACCATTTTGTGGCGGATGCGGACCCTGACGTGCTCCTTTCAATCTGGAACGGCGCCGCCTGGAGTGATGCACTTCAAGTCAACGATGAAGGCGACGCCCGCCAGGCGTATCCGGCGCTCGCCATCGGCAGCACGGGCCGGCTGTATGCGGCCTGGGCCGATTACCGTCTCGCGGCTTACAACGCCGCCCTGTATACGGATTCCTCGCTCGACGGCGGCGCCACCTGGCGCGCCGATG
>JAKJAB010000563.1 GCA_022707725.1 Chloroflexota bacterium
CGCACTTTTACGCCTGTAATGACAGTAGGAAGCGCAAAAAATTGCCGTTTTTGGTTCAGCTAAGTGCGTCCCACCTCTTCCAAGGAGGAGAGACAATGCATCCAATCCATAGAGTTGTAATCTTTGGCGCAGGGGCGATGGGGGCGTATTTTGTCACACAGTTTTTGAACGTTCCCGAATTCTCGACGGCGGTGTTGGCGCGCGGGGAACGCTATGCGCGCCTCGAACGCGATGGGTTGATCGTCAACGGGCGACACTATGCCGTGCCCGTGATCCACCCGGATGCTGATACCAAACCTGCCGATCTCATCATCGTGGCGCTGAAAAACTATCATCTGCCGGAAGCCGTGCCCGATTTGAAGTCCGTCGTCGGCGAGCAGACCACGATCATCTCGGTGATGAACGGCCTGGACAGCGAGGAGATCATCGGCGCGGTCTACGGGATGGACAAGCTGCTGTACGCCGTCTCGGTCGGCATCGACGCGCAACGGGATGGGAATCGTATCAGCTACACCAAACCCGGCAAGCACTATGTCGGCAACGCAGACAACACCCACATCGACGAGCGCGTCCGGCGCGTGCAGGCGGCTTTCGAGCGCGCCGACATCGTCTACGAGACGCCTGTGGATATGCTGCGCATTCTGTGGTGGAAGTTCATGGTCAACGTGGGGATGAACCAGGCGTCGGCGGTCACGCACGCGACCTATGGCATCTTCCAGACGTCGCCGGAATCCCAGGCGTTGATGGAGGGGTTGATGCACGAAGTGATCGTCTTGGCCGAGCGCGCCGGCATCGACCTGAAGGAAAAGGACATCGCCGACTGGTACACCTTCCTCAACACCCTGTCGCCGCAGGGCAAAACGTCGATGCTGCAAGACATCGAAGCCGGGCGCAAAACCGAAGTCGAAGCCTTTGGCGGCAAAGTCGTCGCGTTGGGCGAACAGTACGGCGTCCCCACCCCGGTGAATCTGACGATGCTGCGGACGATTCGCGTATTGGAACAAAGCTTTTCGGTAACTATTCAGCCTTGAGGTGGGACGCACTTAGCTGAACCAAAAACGGTACTTTTTTTGCGCTTCCTGCTGTCATTGCAGGCGTAAAAGTGCGTCCCACCTAAATAGTTACGCTTTTCGTAAGAAAGGGGCCAACGATGATCAGTCGAATCTGGCATGGATGGACGACGCCGGCGAACACCGATATCTACGAGGCATTGCTCAAGGAAGAAATTTTCGTCGGGGTTGCGGACCGGCAGACCGCTGGATACCGAGGCATCCATTGGCTGCGGCGCAATCTCAGCGACGAAGTGGAGTTCGTCACGATCATGTAGCTCGACACCCTTGACGCCGCGCGCGCTTTTGCGGGCGAGGATTACGAGGTTGCCGTGGCGCCGCCGAAAGCGCGGGCGGTGCGCTTCAAGGTTCCTGACGACATTCTGCGGGATTATTCGCGGGATCGTTGGAGTATCGGCTACGGCAGTACTCCTGGTAATCCGTGGTTGAAGGTTTGGGAGGAAGCGTTGCGGCGTGGGCTGGTCCACACCCACACCATCGGGCAATCCGAATGCAAGCTCTTCAAGGCCAAAGCGCTGGTCTCGATCTATGAAGAGATGCGTCGCAGCGATCCATTTGGAATTTTTGGTTCGAAGGCCCCATAGAAGCCCTC
>JAKJAB010000564.1 GCA_022707725.1 Chloroflexota bacterium
GATTGCGCCACAATGAATGCCTGGCATTGGTCGGGCGCCCTGCCCTGGGTACAAGCAGGAACCAGCGGGACTCGCCAGTGCGCTACAGATCCTTACTCGCTACAGGTAACCGGGGTGACGACGTTCTCGCCTTTTGCGTTACGTTCAGGCGCAGCAGGACCTACATCTGTTGGCTCTGTGGCTTTGAGCGGGAGCGCTTCCTGGCTACCTATCGGCATGCTGTTACTCGCCGGCCTCGTCGTGCTCCGCAAGCGCAAGTAGCGTTCGCGCTCGCGATTTCGCTTTCCTCCCGCAGACACCTCGTCTGCGGGAGTTTTTTGTCGATATGTCCTTTCACTGTTTTTCGACAGGATTCACAGGATGAACAGGATGCGGAATCCTGAAAATCCTGTCAATCCTGTCCAAAGAAAACAACCCCCGGTTTTATTCGCGCGCGGCGGGATTCCGGTTATACTGTGGCAGAAGCGGTCAGCCGTCAGCGGTCAGCCAGATTGCTGAAGGCTGATCGCTGAAAGCTCACGCGAAAGGATCAATACTGTGGACACGATCACCAAACGCTATCGCCTGCTTCTGCTCGCCGTGCTCGGTGGGCTACTGTTGCTCATCCCGACGCTCGGCGTGGACGCAAACCCGGCGCCGCCGGAGCCGGGCGCCTTGTTCGACACCCTCGCCCTTACACCTGCACCGCTGCGCGCTCTCGCCGCTGCTCCCACGCTGCCCGCGCCCGCCGCCCCCATCCCCCTGCCCGATCCCGTCTGGCGCATCGGCATCATCACCGACGGCGTCTACACGCTGGACTACGCCACGCTCGCGGCGGCAGGCGTCCCCGTTACCGGGGCGGCGCTGGCGGATGTGCGCCTGTTCTGGCGCGGGCAAGAGGTGGCGCTGTACGAAGTTGGGACGGGGACCTTCGATCCCGGCGACGCGCTCGTCTTCTACGGCGAGAAGTTCCACGGCAGCCGCCACGATGAGGACTACACCGACGAGAACGTCTACTGGCTCAGCGTGGACGCCTCCACGCCCGGCCTGCGCATGGCGACGCGCGATGTCAATCCGACGGGCGCGCCCGCGGGCGTTTGCCAGGTCACGGCTGTGGCGGAAGAGAACCTGCGCTATTGGGCGCGCTTCAGCACCGCCCCCGGCACGCCAACGACGTGGTTCTGGGAATACGTCAACGTCGCCGATACGGTCACTAGCACCTACCCCATCGCCTTAGCCGCGCCGCTCACGGCAGGCGCTCCGGCAACGTTGGTGATGGAACTGGCCTCGGCCAACTACAGCGCCAGCATCAATCCCGACCATCACGTGCACCTCACCTTCAACGAGACGGCGTTGGGCGATTTTTATTGGGACGGCAAGACCGGGCACATCATCACGACGACCGTCCCCGCCGCGGCGTTGCTCGCCGGGACCAACAATCTGCGCGTGGCTTACGTCACCGACGTAGGCCACCAAACGGTCTACTTCGACCGCGCGGAACTGATCTACCGGCAGAATCCTGTGGCGGTGAACAGCACATTCGTCTGCACAGCGCTGACGGACGCGGCGGCGACATACACCGTCACGGACTGGCCCAGCGGGGCGCGGTTGTACGACGTCAGCGATCCACTGCGCCCCGTGGCCCTCGTCAACGGCGGCGCGACGTTCG
>JAKJAB010000565.1 GCA_022707725.1 Chloroflexota bacterium
GGATGCGCAAATTCTCGCGCACGCGATCCTGGCCGATAAGGTCATCCAGCCGTTGCGGGCGCAATGCTCGATCCAGCATTACTTCTTCTGGTTCTACTTCTGGGGAGATCGTTCGTCGTTCGTTCATAAGCTCGCTATCGTTCCTCGGGTTTTACTAACTGCATTTTGCTATCTTCCCATGTTTTGCTCAATACGCAACATGCGTATCATCGCAATAAAGAGGGAAAAGGTGGGGGTTCGAGGGCAGGCGCACCGCCCCCAAACCCCCACTCTTAGGTTTTCAAAAGATACCAACGTTTGTTTACGGCTCCAGCACCCCGCTCTGTCCCTCCACGGTGATGATGACTTGTTTGACGGTACTGAATTGCAACAGTGTTTGCTCGATCTGCTGGCGGATGCGTGACATCCGCGTCGCGTCGCCGGCGTTCGCCAGCAGCTCCTTCGAAAAGTCCGCGCGCGCAACTCCATTGACGATCGTGAGGCCCATCACCCGCACGCGCTCGCCCCAGTCCGCGCCGCGATTGGCCGCCGAGAGCACTTCCGCGGGCAGCGGAATCGCCGTTTGGAAGCCTTCCAGGTTGTTGGGGACCGGCCCCCACAGCAACGCTTCGAGCGAGGCTCGCCCAATCCCCAACGTGCGCGGGACGCGAATCGGCTGCGGCGTGACCTGTTCGTTGCGCACCCAGTAGACGTTGACGCCGAGCGTGTTGGCGTCGCCGGGATGCAGCACGGTCAAGGGTTGCCGGGCCAGCAGTTGTCCCGCCAGATCGTGGATGTAGAGTGTCGCGCCCTGTGTGGCGGGATGCGGGGGGCGTGGATCGGCGACCCAGTCCATACTGATGACTGCCAGCCCGCGTCCGTCCTTTCCGGGCAAGAGTGTGACCACGTGGGCGAACTGCGCGCCGTCGTCCCAGGTCAACGTCACATTGACTTGCTCATTCGGTTGCCCCGCGCGCGCTAACACGCGGGTGGGGATCGTCACCTGGGCCAGCGGCGCGGGCATTTCGACGTAGCCGCCACCGGGTAAACCTGCCAACGTCACCGCGACGGCGGCTTTGGCGATGTCGCTGCCGTCTTTGGCGCTCACATCCGCTACTTCGACGCGCCCGGCGCCCGGCACACCGCCATACGCGACGCTGCCCTCGAAGGTCGCCGGGCCGCCATATTCGCCCTGCGCCCAGATCGGGGCGACGCCGCAGAGTTGTCCCCAGGCGTCGTACACGCGCACAACAAGCGTCGCCTCGAACGGCATCAGCGCCGCGCGCCCGCGCACCGTCAGGGGATTGCCGACCGTCTCATTATTCTGCGGGTAATCCAGGACGATGACCTGCGACACCGCCGCGCCGGGCTGCGGTGTGAAGGTAGGCTGCGGGACAAACGTTGGCGTCGGTGGCACCGCTGTCTCTGGTTCCACGATCACCGGAGATGGCAGCGCATCTGGCGTGGGCGAGGCCAGGCCGGGTATTGGGGTGGGCGTCCGCCCGATGATGCCGCAGCCGGATAACAACGTTACACATACCAGAACATAGATAGCTCGCCGTAACGCATACATCGTTGCCCTCCTTCGAAAATAAACCACGGAATACACGAAACACACGGAAATCCTTATTTTCGTGCTGCATGGTGTGCGCCAG
>JAKJAB010000566.1 GCA_022707725.1 Chloroflexota bacterium
TACCCACAGTCACCGCCGGCGATAAGGTGCGATATACCGGCATCCCCGTGCGCGAATTGCTCGCGCGGGCGCAACCGCAGGCGGAAGCCGGCTTGCTTCTCATCCGCGCCACCGATGGTTACGCCTTTTTCATCAGTATGAATGAGGTGCGCGAGAACGCCGACCTGCTTCTTGCCTCCCAGGGCAGTGGGGATAAAGCCTCGTATGATATCGTCGGCGCGGCAAACACCAAGGCGCAGGTGCGTGGGGTGAGCAGCCTCACCGTCATCGCGGCGGCTAACCTCGAAATCACCGGGGCGCTCGGAAAGCCAGCGCCCTTCGATCCCAACGAGTGGCAGTTTCAGATGGATAGCACCACGTTGGACGTGGGAAACGGCCCACAAAAGCTGCAAGGGGCGTCGCTAGCGAAGGTATTGCAAGCGCTCGAACCGGCGGCAGATGCCACAACCGTGATCCTCCACACCGACGGAGACCCTGTCACGCTGCCGTTGAGCGATGTGTTGGGCAGCGACGATGTGCGCATCTTCACGGTCATCGGCGCGGACCGCATCACGTTTACCGTCGCGCGGATGAACGGGATAGTCATCGCACCACGAATAATTCGCATCGAAGTGAAGTGACAATGATGCGCCACCCTGTCTACCGTCTACTGTCTACTCGAATGACCATGATCACCATTCGTAATTTCTCTTATCGCTTTAGCGGCAGCGAGCGGTATGCGCTGCGCAACATCAACCTGGACATTGCGCCGGGAGAATTTGTCGTGCTGACAGGGCCGTCGGGTTGCGGGAAGTCGACGCTGGCGCTGGCTTTGGGTGGGTTTTTGTTCAACCAGTATGACGGCGAGGCCGAGGGCGAAATTGCCGTGGATAGCCTGGATGTGCGCCAGTCGCCGATTTATGATGTCGCCGAGATTATCGGGCTGGTGCAGCAGAACCCGGAGGCACAGTTTTGCACGCTCACCGTGCAGGACGAGATCGCCTTCGGACTGGAAAACCGCTGCCTGCCGCGCGCGGAAATCCTGGAGCGGATGGAATGGGTGCTGAACGTGGTGGATGCGCAACACCTCAAAGCCCGCGAACTTGCCACACTCTCCGGCGGCGAGAAGCAACGCATCGCCGTGGCGACGATGCTGGCAGCGCGCCCGCAAGTCCTGATCTTCGACGAGCCAACCTCCAATCTCGATCCCACCGCCACCGCGCAAATCTTCGACGTCATCGCCCGCATCCGCGAGACGGAAGCAATCACCGTCATCGTCATCGAACACAAAATCGGTTACCTGCGCCGGTTCAACCCACGGTGGGTGCGGATGGAGGCGGGGCAGCTATTAGCTTTCAACGGTCAGCCGTCAGCTTTCGGCTTTCAGCCAACAGCGGTTAGTCGTCAGTCTTCTCCCCTACTCCTTACTCCATACTCCATACTCCCTACTCCACTAGTCAAAACGGAGAACCTGCACGCCGGCTACAACGGGCATCACGTGCTGCGGGATGTTTCGGTGGAGATCGGGCCAGGGGAGTTCGTGGCAGTGATGGGGGACAACGGCTCCGGCAAGACGACGTTCTTGCAATGCCTGCTCGGCCTGCTCAAACCGGGGGAAGGCCGTGTCGAGGTGGCGGGGCA
>JAKJAB010000567.1 GCA_022707725.1 Chloroflexota bacterium
CGAGGACGAGCTGGCTGGCGAGTGTCTGCGCACGGCCATCCAGGTGTGGGACTACGAACAGACGCACGCGCCGGTGGAACAGCGCGCGGCCTACGTCCCACGGGGTGTGAAGGCACAGGAGATCGTCGCGGCGGTGGAACTGCTACTCACGACAGGCGAGGAACGCTATCGCGCGCGCCTGCTGGAGATGCAGCCCGCGCTCGAAGAAGTTGCCGCGCAGGTCGGCGGCGCAATCGCCCGCGCACTGCCCACCATCGATGACGCCGGCTTCACAGCGGCTTTCCGGGTCGTGCTAGAAGCAGGTCAGGCCGAATTCGCGGCGGAACTGGCGTCCAATCCCTTTGGCGTCAATTGGCATCCGCACGTCTGGGGCGAGGGCTGGAAGATTCAGCAGTACGCCGTCGAACTATACCAGATCTGGCTCGCCTTCCCCGATCTGATCGACCGGGAGATCATCCTACGCGCGGTCAACTACGTCCTGGGATGCCATCCGGCGTCGAACGTCTCGCTCACGTCGGGCGTGGGCGCGAAGTCGATTATGGCGGCCTACGGCGTCAACCGCGCCGAGTGGTCGTACATTCCCGGCGGCATGGCCTCCGGCGTCGCCCTCATCCGCCCAGACTTCCCCGAGCTCAAGGACCCGTGGCCGCATCTCTGGCAGCAGACGGAGTACGTCATGCCCGGCGCGGCGAATTACATCTTCTGCGTGCTGGCAGCGGATCGGGTGCTGAATCAAGAGGTGCAAGCCGACCACGAATAAGAGAACGAATAAACGAATTCGGGTCTCGGCCAGAGCAAAATCTCGCGCTAGCCAAACACCCATTCGTCTATCCGTTGGGAATTCGTAGTCGGCAAACACTACATCAGTACAAGCCACACTCGTCCAGGCCGAGGGCAAAGTGTAGCGCCTGTTTGACGAGCCGCAGCTTTTCAAGGGATAGCGTGGCGATAAAAGCGCCAAGTTTAGCTTTCTGGATCGTCTGGATGTTATCCAGATTGACCGCGCAATCGGATGCCAGACCGTCCCGAAGGCCAAGCGCGACTTCGGTCGGGATGCCGCGAATCGTCGTCGTGATTGGGACGACGGTCACAGAGGAAAGGAAACGTAGCGCAGACGTGCGCGTGAGAATGAGCACCGGGCGGCGCTTATCGGGCGCAGCGAAGGGATACCAGTAGATTTCGCCCTGTTTCATTGATCGCCCCAGGCCTGCTCGGCTTCCCATTCAGCAACGTCGGTCGCTGTCTCAGGAAAACGGATGTAACCTTCGGCATGTTGCTGCTCCAACAAGCCGATGCGATATTGGCGCAACGCCAGGTGTAAAGCATCGCGGATGAACGCTGACCGCGTTGTGTCGAGTGATCGAATGACTTGATCAACCTCAGCCAGTAATGATTCGTCAATGGTCATTTGCACAGTTTTCATCATCGTTCCCTTTCTTAATGTTGATTCTAATGTGGATTATAATCCACATTCCGACAAAAGAGAAATGTGATTTCGATGAAAAATCGTATCAAACATCACAGGCTTCCAGCGATTGCGGCTTCGACGGTCGCGGCGCTGCTAGGCTGCCTACTGAGCAGCTGCTGCTGCCCACGCCTCACGACCCCGACGGGCCAG
>JAKJAB010000568.1 GCA_022707725.1 Chloroflexota bacterium
TATTTCCGCGACCAGTGCGTGTTCAGTGAGACGATAGACATCGAGGACTCGATGCAATTGGTCGTCAACTACCAGAACGGCGTGCAGATGAGCTACTCGTTGAACACCTTTATGCCGTGGGAAGGGCTGACGATGACGTTCAACGGGACGCGCGGGCGTCTGGAGCACAAGAACGTGGAATCGTCGTACATCAACGCCGACGGGACGACGCCAGGGCAGACAGTGCAGCGCGAGACGTACACGCACATCATGCCGCATTTCGGCCCTTCGTATGCCGTCGAGGTGTGGACGGGCGCGGGCGGGCATGGCGGCGGCGACGAGCTGTTGCTGGATGACATCTTCGGCGCGAATCCGTCACCGGACAGGTATCTACACGCCGCCGATCATCGCGCGGGGGCGTACTCGATCCTTACCGGCGTCGCTGCAAACCACTCGATGGCGACCGACAGCCTCATCCGCATCGATGATCTCGTCCACGGACTGGAAATGCCGGACTACACGCCGATGCCTTCGCCTGACGAGCCGCTGTCGTTCGACGCAGCCGCGCCGCTCGATCTGCCTCAGAATTTGAGGTAATCAGTAATCGGGTAAGCCCAGTTACAAGTTATCAGTTACCGATTACCATTCCCAAGGAGCTTTGATGCCAAACGAAGAAGCGCAGCCATACATTTCCGTCATCATCCCGTGCTACAACGAGGAGAAGAACCTTGAAGCGGGGGTTTTGGACGAAGTGAACGATTATCTCATCCAGCAAGCCTATGCCTGGGAGGTGGTAATCGTCAACGATGAGGCGACAGACAACAGCCGCGCCCTAATCGAACAGTTCATCGCCGATAAACCGCGCTTTTCGCTGGTCGATATCCCCCACGGCGGCAAACCGGCGGCGGCGCTGTTCACCGATATGGATCAGTCCACGCCGATTTTCGAGCTGGGCAACCTGTTGCCCTGGGCCGAACAAGGCTACGAGGTCGTCATCGGCTCGCGCGGCTTCACCCGCGAAGGGTTCTCGATCATCAGGAAGTTGGGCAGTGTGGTTTTCCGCACGGTGCGCCAGCTTTTCCTGCTGCGCGACATCGGCGACACGCAATGCGGCTTCAAGCTGTGCACGCGAGAGGCGGCGCTGCGGGCGTTCCCGCACCTGCAATTCTTCAAGCAGGCCGAGCGCCCTTCGGGGTGGAAGGTCACGGCTTATGACGTAGAACTGCTGTACCTGTGGGAAAAGTGCGGCTATCGCATCAAAGAGGTGACGGTGACGTGGCGCAACCGTGACCGCAGCGACACCAAAAGCCAGCAAAGCGATCTGAAACGGTACATCGATGAGTCCCTGGACATGGCAAAACAAGTTGCCCGTATCAAAACCAACCAGCGCAAAGGTTTCTACGATGCACTCGACCTTCAAAAAAACCTGTGATTGGTAATGCGTAACTGGTAATCAGGAATTCGCAACTCGCCACTCTTAATTCTTAACTCGCAACTCTTAATTCTTAACACACTATTCAAAATTCGTAACTATTCAGGTGGGGCGCACTTTTACGCCTGCAATGACAGTAGGAAGCGCAAAAATTGCCGTTTTG
>JAKJAB010000569.1 GCA_022707725.1 Chloroflexota bacterium
CAGCGATTCGCCGGTGAGCATCGACTCGTCCACCGACGAGCGCCCCTCGACAACCACGCCATCCACGGGGATTTTCTCGCCAGGCCGCACCAGCACAACGTCGCCCACGAGGACGGCCTCTACCGGGATGGCGGTTTCGACGCCGTCGCGCACGACTTGCGCTGTTTTGGCCTGCAGTCCCATCAACTTTTTAATAGCCTCAGAGGCCCCACCTTTCGCGCGCGCTTCCAGCAGTTTGCCGAGTCGCACCAGGGTGATGATGACGGCGGACGTTTCCAGGTAAACGTGCCCATCGAACCAGCCTAAGACGATGAGGAGCGAGTAGACGTAGGCTGCGCTGCTGCCCAGTGCGACCAATACGTCCATATTGGCCGCGCCGTTGCGTATTGCTTTGTAAGCGCCCACGTAATACTGCGCCCCGACGTAGAACTGGACCGGCGTGGCGAAAGCCAGCATCAGCCAATGTATCCACGGCGCGTGCGCCCACGCCCCAAATAGCCCAAAATCCCGCGCCATCGAAAATACGAACAACGGCAGGGTGAAGATCAGGCCGGTGATGAGCATCCGCTTCTGGTGAGCGATTTCTGCTGCGCGCGCTTTGGCTTCGGCGTCGTCGGCGTCGCCGCCCAATTCCAGCGCCTCGAAGCCGGCCTGTGCAACCGCCTTGCGGATCTCGGCCTGGCTGACGATGGTGGGGACGTAGCGCACGCGCGCTTTTTCAGTTGCCAGCGCCACCGTGGCCTCCAGCACGCCTTCGACCTGGAGTAGCGCCTTTTCGAGCCGCCGGGCGTCGTTGTCGTCGGCCAGCCGTTTGATGATCAGATCCGCCTCTCCGGCGGCGACGCCGTAGCCCGCGCGCTCTACCCGCCCGATGATGTCGGGCAGGAAGACGAGCGTGGGATCGAATTCCACCGTCGCGCGCTCCGAGGAGAGATTGACGACGGCGTTGGTCACGCCGTTGACGCGCTTCAAGTTACGTTCGACCGTCGCTACGCAGTTGGCGCAGGTCATTCCGGTGATGGGCAACGTCAAATGTTTGGATTCAGCCATAGAACCTCTCTCTACTCCCTACTTCCCCGAATCACGCCACCGGATAATTGATCTCGGCCAGCAAAGACTTGATGGCTTCCTCAGATGCCGGCGCTTCGAAAGTGATAGTCGCCTGTTTGGTCTGCGCGTCTGCTTCGACGGACCACACACCTCTCATATCGCCCACTTCTGTCTTGATTGTACGCACGCAGTGGTTGCAAGAGATATTGGGAATCGTATACGTTACAGTTTTCATAGTTTTACCTCCTGAATCTATCGAATAACGTTCTACTGCAAAATAGGCACTTTGCGGGTCTTTTTCTCCCACCAGTTTCCCAGGCCCAGGGTGTGCCCGGCCTTCAACAACGGCAGCAGGGCCAGAATCAATGCATAAATGATGTGGTTGTCAATGAGTGGGTTGGCGGTCGGTGGCAATTGTGCTGACCACAGGAGCAGCATCAGCAATGGACCAGTGACACCAGCAATTTTCAAGCCGATGCCCAGCAACAGCGCTGCTCCTAA
>JAKJAB010000056.1 GCA_022707725.1 Chloroflexota bacterium
AGTCGCAATCGCTTTGGCAAGAGGCGGAGACGTTGCGTGAGGCGGCGCTGGCGCTCACGAGCGCCCTGGATCACGATGAGGTGATGGATCGCATTCTGGCTCAATTGCAGCAAGTCGTGCCCTACGATACAGCCTCTGTTCAACTACTGCGCGAGGATCCGGCTGCGGGAAAGCAGTGGCTAGAGATTGTCGGTGGACGTGGGTTCACCAATTGGGAGCAGATTTTCGGCGTCACATTTGACCTCGTAGCAACGGACAATCCAAACTATGAAGTGATACGCTCGCGGGCGCCGTTTATTGTGAACGATGGACCGGCAGCGTATGCAGGTTTTCACCAGTCGCCCCACGCTGAGGCCGGGATCCGTTCCTGGCTCGGTGCGCCGATGTTCGTGGGTGACCGGTTGATTGGGATGATCACGCTGGATAAGACGGAGCCGGGGTTTTACACCCCAGAACATGCTCGGCTGGCCGAGGCGTTTGCAGCTCAAGCCGCTATTGCCATCGAGAATGCGCGCCTGTATCAAGCGCAACGCGATCACGCTGGGCAGTTGGAAGCGCAGAACCTGGAACTGCGCAAACTCACGCTGGCGATTGAGCAAAGTGGCAGCATCATCGAGATTACGGACACTGACGGCTTGATTCAATACGTCAACCCCCGTTTCGAGGAAGTCACCGGTTATACGGCGCGTGAAATGCTTGGGCACGATCATCGCTGTCTACATTCTGGCGAGCAGGACGCTGACTTCTATCGGATTTTGTGGGCGACCATCGTCAGCGGACAGATCTGGCGCGGCGAGTTCCGCAACAAGCGCAAAGACGGCACGTTGTACTGGGAATCGGCCACTATTGCGCCGGTACAAGACGCCGCCGGACAGATCACCAATTACATCGCCGTCAAGGAAGACATCACCGCGCGCAAAGAGGCTGAAGAGGCCCTGCGCCGTAACGCCGAACAATTGGCCGCGCAAAACGTCGAATTGGACGCCTTTGCACACACCGTCGCCCACGACCTCAAAAATCCGCTCGGCCTGGTGATCGGCTATGCTCGTTTCATGGAAATGGCGCATGATACGTTATCCGCTGACGAAATGCATCTTTCTATCAAGACGATGCTGCGTTCCAGCGAGAAGCTCGAGATCATTATCAAAGAACTGCTGTTGTTGGCGAGCGTGCGTAAAGAGGCGGTCGAGTCCGTTCCTCTGGCTATGGGGGAAATCTTGCAGGAGGCATACGCTCGATTCGAGTTGATTATTCGGGAGACCGGAGCACACGTCAGCCTCCCCGATCCTGCCGCGTGGCCTGTCGCACTCGGCCACGCGCCGTGGGTGGAAGAAGTGTGGGCCAACTACATCAGCAACGCGCTCAAGTACGGCGGACGTCCCCAAGAGGGTATCCCGCCGCACGTCGAACTGGGCTATACGATACCTGAAGCTGGAAGCTCGAAACCTGATTCAGCAACCAGCAACCAGCAACCAGCAACCAGTATCCAGTTCTGGGTACGCGACAACGGCCTGGGTCTGACGCTCGAAGCGCAGGCTAAGTTGTTTGCGCCATTCACCCGTCTGGAACAGGTGCGCGCGCAGGGCCACGGGCTGGGACTGTCTATTGTACGCCGCATCGTCGAAAAACTCGGCGGTGAGGTGGGCGTCGTCAGCGCGCCCGGCGAGGGCAGTTGCTTCTACTTCACTTTGCCCCGGGACATGAATTGTGATTCATGATTTACCTCTATTGCCCTCGTTGTATTCACGGTTACACTATGCGATGTTGCTAAAGCAGCTATAACTCGAGCACCCAGCAACCAGCATCCAGCATTATCGTGTTCGCAGGAGGATTATACCGTGACGCAGATGAAAAATTTGACGTATCAATTGCGCATCGAGCAGTTGCGCGCGACCAAGTTGGCGCAGACGCAGGAGAAGCAGGCGCTCATCGGCTCGATGGACCACGACGACTGGGCGCTCATCCTGCCGCCGCCCGACCGCCGCAAGATCGTGCGGACGATGAGCACGTCGGGTATGCCGATCACCGATTGCCTCATCGAAGGCTACGAGCCACAGGAGACGCATCCTGAAGGCGACTTTTTCGGCCCGAAAGCCGTGGGCGCGAACTACCGGGCGCTCCTCGAAGCGCACCCGGTCTACATCGACCCCGTCAGCTCGCTGGCGGGCGGGTATATGGTGAACTTCTCGTCGTACCGCAAGCGCGGCTGGAACCCCGACATCGCAGTGGGCAAGCTGCGACCTGACCTGGCGGAGGCGATTGCGCTATACCAATTGCAGCCCGGCATCGGCGCAGGACAGCATTTTTGTCAGCAATTGCAGATCGGCCTGGAGTTGGGATGGGGCGGCTTGCTCGACAAGATTCGGCGTTATCGGGACGCCAACCTCGCGTCATCGGAGGCGCTCACGCCCGAAGATGCGCGCTTCTCGCCGGTTACGTCTGCGGATATGGCCGATTTCTACAGCGGCCTCGAGGATATCGTCCTGGGGACGCAGAACTGGATTCGCCGTCATGCCGAAACTGCACGCGTGATGGCGGACGCGGAGCCTGACGCCGCGCGGCGGCAAAATCTGTCCGAAATCGCCGCGGTGAACGAACGGCTGGTCACAGAACCGCCCGCCACCTTCCGCGAGGCGTGCCAATGGATATTGTGGTACCAGATGCTGGCGCGGATGTACAACGGCAGCGGCTCTCTGGGACGGTTGGACGTGCTGCTTACGCCGTACTACGAGCGCGAGGTCGCGTCGGGCGCTCTGACCGACGAGGAAGCCATTTTTCATGTCGCCTGCCTGCTGCTGCGCGACACGGCTTACTTGCAACTCGGCGGGCCGGACGCTGCCGGGAATGATGTCACCAATGCAGTCTCGTACATTGTGCTGGAAGCGGCGCACCGCCTGAAAATCCCGGCGAACGTCGGCGTCTGCGTGGGCGATCAGGTGGACCCCGGCTTGCTTCGGCGCGGCGTCGAAGTGCTGTTCGCCGACAAAACCGGTGTGCCGAAGTTTCTCGGCGTCGAGCGCACCGCTGAGGGCTTTGCGCGCAACGGCTTCGACATCGCGCTGGGGCGTGAGCGCGCCTACTCCGGCTGCCACTGGTCGGCGATTCCAGGCCGCGAGTACACGCTCAACGACTGCGTCAAGATCAACTTCGCCGCCGTCTTCGAGGTGACCTGGAAAGAGATGTTCGCCGACCCGACTGTACCGCCGAGCGTCGCCAACCTGTGGGCGCGCTTCACGGAACATCTGAGACGCGGCATCCGGACGATTGCGGCGAGCCTCGACTTCCACCTGGAATATATGCACCGCGTTTTCCCGGAACTGGTGCTGGATTTGCTCTGCTACGGCCCTATCGAGCGCGGCCTGGACGCTTCGCACGGCGGCGTCGAATTCTACAACCTGTGCCTCGATGGCGCCGCGTTGGCGACGGTCGCCGACTCGTTCGCGGCGTTGGAGCAGCGCGTCGAGCGGGAAGGGCGGCTAACCTGGGACGACATCGCCAGCTACATCGAAACCGACTGGGCCGGCCCCGCCGGTGAGCGCGCCCGGTTGATGCTGCGCAACATCCCACGTTACGGCAGCGGCGGTTCCCGCGCCGACGAGTGGGCCGTGCGCGTCAACCAGACGTTCACCGATCTGGTCAAAGAAGCGCCCACGCCGGATGGCTTCAATCTTATCCCTGGTCTGTTCTCCTGGGCGAACACGATCCCGATGGGCAAGTCTGTTGGGGCGACGCCGAACGGGCGTCACGCTGGCGCGCCGATCTCCCACGGCGCGAATCCCGATCCCGGCTACCGCAAGGATGGCGCGCCCACAGCGATGGCGACGGCGATTGCGTCCGTGCAGCCTGGCTTCGGCAACACCGCGCCGATGCAGATGGAACTCGACCCTATGCTTTCCAAAGACGAGGGCGGCATCGACAACGTCGCTATGCTCATCAAAACACACTTCGACCTGGGCGGCACGCAGATCAACCTGAACATTATGGATGCGGAGAAAGTGCTCGAAGCGCACAAAGACCCGAGCCAGTACCCGGATTTGGTCGTGCGGGTGACCGGCTTCAGCGCGTACTTTGCCAGCCTGTCGCCGGAGTTCCGGCAGTTGGTGGTGGACCGTATCATCGCGGAGGGGTAGAAAAGGTTCCGGTACGGATTTATGGCCTATCCTGCGCTTTCGACTATAATAAGCGTTGTGACCATTCACCCATTCGCCCATTCGCTTATTCGCCGCAAGGAGTGCCTATGCTCATTGTCTTTCTCGTTCTTCTGACTTTGGCTTTGCCGCTCTTCCTCTACGGGACGTTCTACGTGGCGCGGGGGATTTTGCACGGGCTGCGCAGCGATAGGTGGCGTGAAACTCCTGGGGTGATTCAATTCTCCAAAGTCGAACGCTATTACCGGGGTAAAGACCTCGCAAAAGAGATGCTGCTCCTCTCCTATCATTACACCGTCGATGGCGAGGTGCGCGAGGCAACTCGTGTGTCGTTCGACAATTTTGCGTGGTTCTTTGGCGATCTGAAAAAACTGGAAGCGCAATACCCGCAGGGCCAGGAAGTGACCGTTTACTACGATCCCCTGGCGCCGGAGAACGCCGTGCTCGAAAAAGGGATGGCTCGCATGGACATCGTCCTGTTGTGCGCCTTGGCGTTGATCGATGCCGGCATATTGCTAATCTGGATCCGGCTGTCGACGGTGTTGGTCATCCTTGGCCTGGCGCTGATCATTTTCTTGGTATTCTTGTTCCGTGAATTGAAGCAACGTGACGTTTCAACGTGCTAGCGTTCCAACATTTTGAGGAGTGCAATGGCGACTAAACCTGAACCGGCAGTGATTGTAATTTTCGGCGCGTCCGGCGATCTGGCGCGGCGCAAGCTCGGCCCGGCGCTGCACAGTTTGACCTGCGCTGGGTTGCTCCCCGCACAGACGCAGATCGTCGGTGTGGCGCGCTCGTCCCTTTCAGATGCGATGTTCCACGAGCAGATTTATGCGGGCGTACAAACTTACTCGTGTTATGATGAGGGCGAGTGTTCGATGTGGGAGAATTCCAAGCAGCATTATACCTACCTCTCCGGCGATTACGACGATCCCGAAACGTACTACCGCCTCGTACAGCATCTTACGCAGCTTGAGGAGCGGTCTGGCGCGCCGGGCAACCACCTCTTCTATCTTTCGACGCCGCCCTTTCTCTACCCCGTCATCGTGGAACAATTGCACCGCGCCGGTCTCAACCGTCAGGAGCGTGGGTGGACGCGTATCATCATCGAGAAACCTTTCGGACATGACCTCGCCAGCGCCCAGGAACTCAACGCGCAAATCCACGCCGCCTTCGACGAGCCGCAGATCTACCGCATCGATCACTACCTGGGCAAGGAAACCGTGCAGAACATCCTGACGTTCCGCTTTGCCAACGCCATTTTCGAGCCGCTGTGGAATCGTAACTACGTTGCCCACGTGCAGATTACCGTGGCAGAGCCGGATTTGGTGGGACAGCGAGTCGGCTATTACGATCGAGCCGGCGTGCTGCGCGACATGTTCCAGAATCATCTGATGCAATTGCTGACGCTCGTGGCCATGGAACCGCCCTTCGCCTTCGATGCACGGGCGTTGCGTGACGAGAAGGTCAAAGTCCTCCATGCCGTGCGCGCACTGCACCCAGATGACCTGGTGCTGGGACAGTATGACGGTTATCAGAACGAGGACGGCGTTGCCCAGGCCTCACAGACGCCGACTTTTGCGGCGCTGCGTCTCTTCATCGACAACTGGCGCTGGCAGGGTGTCCCGTTCTATTTGCGTTCTGGCAAGGGTCTGCCTCACAAGCTGACCGAGATCACCATCGAGTTCAAACGTGTGCCGCACCTGCTCTTCCCGGAGAACGTCGATCTGACACCTAACCACCTCTCCCTGTGCATTCAGCCCGACGAGGCCATCCACCTGAATTTTGCGACCAAGATGCCCGGCGCGGGGATGCGTGTCGAACCGGTGGATATGAAATTCCTCTACGGCAAGCACTTTGGCAAGACTGCCCTGCTCGAGGCTTACGAGCGCTTGCTGCTCGATGCGTTGCAAGGTGACGCCTCGCTCTTCATCCGGGCCGATGAAATCGAACTGGCGTGGGGTCTCATCGACCCGCTCACGGAAGCCAGGCAGCCCGCCTTGTATCCCGTGGGCAGTTGGGGGCCGCCGGACGCTGCGGCTCTTATCGCGCCAGAACAGAGCGTCTGGCATATAGGCTGCGTTGCCTCCAACGAGTAAATAATCTATGGCGATCAACATTTTCATATTCCTGTTCGTCGCGTTTATATGGGGCTTACTCTATGCTTTCCCTTTGCGTCGGGCGACGACGCGGGTAGATTTCAAGCCGCTGCGCTATTTCTTGATTGCCTGTGGCCTGATGTTCTTGGGGAACGCCGTTTTGGCAGGACTCGGCGCACGCAGCTTGTGGGCGGTCGCCATCTCGCCGCCTGTGACGTCGATGGGAGCGTTTGGGGATGTCGCGGATAACGAACCGGTGCTCCTTGACGGCATCGTGAGCATCGACAATCCCATCGTGCTTTCGAACTACGTGGCCTACACCGCTTGCGACGAAGACACGTGCCAACTTGGTTACATACCAGAGAACCTGCGCATCACGCTCGACGACGGCGACGTGATCCTCCGCAACAGCGACTTTCAGGCCTCGGCCTGGCCGGCTGCCAACAACCCTCCCGAGCCATTCTATACCGCGAATTACCTCGCGCCCGGCGAACCGGTGATTGTCGCTGGTGGGAAGGAAGCGACCGGAACTGTGTGGGCCGAGATCGTCTACGCGGGGACACACCGCGCGTTTGTTCGCCGGGCCAGACAACGCTTGATTATCCCTGTGACGTTGGTGCTCTTCAATCTGGCGGGCGCGGTCAGCGTCATCGTTTTGTCGTTACGTCGCTGGCGCACATTGACGTCATAACCCGGCAAATTACCTGTCCATTCATTGACCTTTGACTACCTGACTGACGGGCGCGGCAAGATTGCCATTTTGACTTCATAGGAGCTGATAATCGATGTCAATCACTGAAGCAGATCGTATCGAACGCGACGCTATGGGCGAAGTCCGCGTCCCGGCCTGGGCGTTGTGGGGCGCGCAGACGCAACGCGCCGTCGAGAATTTCACCATCTCCGAGCAGCGGTTTGGCCGCCGGTTCATCGCCGCCCTGGGGCAGGTGAAATACGCCTGTGCGCGCGCCAACATAGACCTGGAGCGCCTCGATCCGCGCCTGGGCGCGGCTATCGTGCAAGCGTGCGACGAGGTCAGCGCCGGCGACCTGGACGCGCACTTCCCCATCGATGTGTTCCAGACCGGCTCCGGCACATCGACCAACATGAACGCCAACGAGGTCATCGCCAACCGCGCTATCCAACGGCTCGGCGGCGCAGTGGGCAGCAAGTCGCCGGTCCACCCCAACGACCACGTCAACATGAGCCAGTCCAGCAACGACGTGATCCCCACCGTGATCCACGTGGCGGCGACGCTGGCGCTGCGCGACGATCTGCTGCCGGCGTTGACGCATTTGCGCGCGGCGTTGGCAGACAAAGCCGTCGCCTTCGACGCCATCGTCAAGACCGGGCGCACCCATTTGCAGGACGCGACCCCCATCCGCCTGGGGCAGGTTTTCGGGGGATACGCAGCGCAGATCGGGCAGGCGATGTCCCGCGCGCAACGCGCGATGGAAGCGCTCCGTGAGCTTCCATTGGGCGGCACGGCTGTCGGCACCGGCATCAACTGTCCGGCAGATTTTGCGGAACGCGCCATTGCTCATCTCAACACGGTGTTAGGGACGGATTTCGTCGAAGCGCACAACCACGTGGAGGCCAACGCCGCCCGCGACGCGCTGGTCGAAGCCTCCGGCGCGCTCAAAACGATCGCCGTGAGCCTGCACAAAGTCGCCAACGACATCCGCTGGCTGGCTTCAGGCCCGCGCAACGGTTTGGGAGAACTGCGCTTGCCGGCCGTGCAACCCGGCTCGTCGATCATGCCGGGCAAGGTCAACCCGGTGATTCCAGAAGCCGTGATCATGGCCTGTGCGCAAGCCATCGGCCACGATGCGACGATCACACTCGGTGGGCTGGGCGGCTACTTCGAACTGAACCTGATGATGCCGCTTATCGCGCACAATATCCTCACTGCCATCGCGCTGCTGGCGAACGCGGCGCGCATCTTCACCGACCGTTGTGTCGCCGGCCTCGAGGCCGACGCCGACCGCTGCCGCGAAACCGTCGAGCGCAACCTGGCCCTGGCGACGGCGCTGGCGCCCGCGCTCGGCTACGACAAAGCCGCCGAGATCGCCAAAGAAGCGCAGTCCACCGGGAAAACCGTCCGCGAGATCGCCGAGGCGTGGGACGTGCTGCCTACCGAGGCGCTTGCCGCCTTGCTCGACCCCTATCGGATGACCGAACCGAACAATGAATGATAATTAAGGCGATCTGACTATTCCAGGAGGCTAATCTATGCGCAAAATTGCTGTTTTGACGAGTGGTGGGGACGGTCCGGCGCTCAACGCTTGTATTCGCGCGGTCACGCGCGAAGCGCTTCATCACGGGGCGAAGGTCTATGCTGCGCGCTGCGGCTACAGGGGCTTGATCAACGGCGAGATCGACGAATTGACCAGCCGGGACGTCGGCGGCATCTCAAATCGCGGGGGGACGTTCCTGGGAACGGCGCGTTGCCCTGAGTTCGAAGAAGTCCGTGTGCGCCGTACGGCTCTCCGTCAGATGAACCAGGCCGGTATCGAAGGGCTGGTGGTGATTGGCGGCAACGGTTCGTTGACGGGCGCTCTGGCTCTGCACGAAATGGGCTTCCCTACCTTCGGCGTCCCCGCTTCAATCGACAACGACATCAACGGCACAGACATGGCCGTCGGTGTGGATACGGCGCTGAACACAATTCTGGACGCCATCGACCGCATTAAGGATACGGCGGCCTCGCACCAACGCGCTTTCCTGGTCGAGGTGATGGGGCGCGAGTGTGGGTATCTGGCCCTGGCAAGCGGCATCGCTGGGGGCGCGGAGCTGATTTTGATCCCGGAACACGAAGGGCCGTCGATGGAGACCATTGCCGACACCATCGTCGAAGCCTATACGCGGGGTAAAGCGCACTGCATCCTGGTGATTGCAGAGGGATGGAAACCTGGAACCCGCGCCGTGGCAGATTACCTCAACGCGCGTAAAGACGAGCTTGGTTTTGACGTGCGGGTGACGGTGCTGGGCCACGTACAGCGCGGGGGACGGCCTTCCGCATACGACCGCCTCCTGGCGACGCGTATGGGAGCGTACGCCGCCGACCATTTGATCGACGGTGAGAGCGGCCAGATGGCGGCTATGCGCGGCAACGTGTTGGAATCCTTTCCCCTCGCAGAAGCTGTGAAAGTGATAAAACCGTTGAACCTGGCGCTGCTGGGGCTGACTGAAGTGATGGACTGATTCCCGGTTGCGTGGAACCAGCCCATAATTTTCAGGTGGCGCGCCCTACGAGCTGTTCGGTCAATGCGTAGAGCGCAGCTTGCGCTTCGCCGGTTCCGGCGGAACGGTTCAGCGCCGCAAGCGCAGCTCGATAGTGTGCGAGGGCCTGCGCGCGGGTGTATTCCTGGCTGCCCGCGGCTTCCAGCAGGGCTAATCCCTCGTCCACGTGCGCGTCGTCGAGCGGAACGTCGCTGCTCGCGAGCGTGCGGAACGCCACGCTGTGCGCCATCCCGTGGAGGATAGGCAACGTTTTCTTGCGATTGCGCAGATCGGCCCCCACTGACTTACCCGTCTGCGCCGGGTTGCCCCAAAGTCCGAGCAAATCATCCTGCATTTGAAAGGCCACACCGAGTTCGGCGCCGAATTCGCGTAACGCCGCAAGCTGCGTCTCTGCCGCGCCGGCGAGCATCCCGCCAAGTTCGCAGGTCAGACCGAGCAACGCCGCTGTTTTCCCCCGAACCATCGTCAGATAGGTAGGCTCGTCAACCTCGGCTTGGGACTCAAAGGAAAGATCGAGATGCTGTCCTTCGGTGAGGTGCAGGATCGTATCGGTGTACAGGTTGACAGCGCGCAAGATCGTCTCCGGCGGCGTCCCCGTTGTTCGTAAGTTGAACAGGTTGCGGTACGCGAGTGCGAAGAGCGCATCGCCGGCATTGATAGCCTGCGGTTCGCCCCACACCGCCCACAGCGTTGGTCGTCCACGGCGGGTGTGGTCGCGGTCTTCGATGTCGTCGTGGATGAGCGTGAAGTTGTGCAGCAGTTCGATGGCTGCCGCCGCCGGGAGCGCCTGTTGCCAATCGCCGCCCTGGGCTTCGCAGGTCAGAAGCAAGAAAATGGGACGCAGGCGTTTGCCGGCTTTCTCCGCGACCGGTCGGAACGCCGTATCCGCCCAGCCGAGATGATAGCGCAGCATCCCATAGAGCGCTGCGGGTTCTGTAGCCGGGATAGCCTGACGCATAGCGGCTTCGAGCGCCGGCAAGTAACGGGACAAAGGGTCCATAATCATACCTCCAATGCTGGATGAAAGGCTAGTAGATTGCAAGACTACTGTACCGCGCTTAACGCGGTCTGTTTAAGGCGCGCTACAGTCGGCGCGCCGGCTGCAAACATCGCGATGGTCAATTGACGGCGCATAATTTCGATCCGCTCATAAAGGACGTGCGGCGCTGCCGTCAGCGATTCCGTGGCCGCGTGAAGCAGCGTGGCTGCCATCGAGGTGACGTCTGCTCCGAGGGCCAAAGACTTGGCGATGTCCACACCTGTGCGCAACCCGCCGCTGGCGATAAGCGGAATGTCCGGCGCGACCCGCCGCGCCTCCTGGATGGCTTGCGCTGTGGGGATCCCCCAGTCGCGGAATGCTGCGGCGACCTCGCGTTGCCCCGTATCCTGGGCGCGGTGCATTTCAACCTGGCTCCACGAAGTGCCCCCAGCCCCCGCCACGTCCAGCGCCGCCACGCCCGCCTCAACGAGCATAGTCGCGGCCCGCGCCGACAATCCCCACCCCACCTCTTTGACGATGACCGGTACTTCGAGCGCGCGGCACACGGCGGCGATTCGCTGCACGATCTCCTTAAAACGTGTATCCCCTTCGGGTTGTAGGGCTTCTTGCAGGGGATTGAGGTGCAAGAAAAGGCCATCGGCTTCGACGAGATCGACAAGGCGGCGACATTCATCCGGGCCGTACCCGTAGTTAAGTTGCACCGCGCCGAGATTCGCCAGCAGCAGAATATCCGGCGCATAACGGCGTACCTGAAAGGTCACCAGAGCTTGTGAGTCTTCCAACGCCGCGCGCATCGATCCCAAGCCCATGCCGATTCCTATAGCTTGCGCAACTTCGGCGAGCATGCGGTTGATGTTACCCGTCATTGGGGTACCGCCGGTCATCGACGCGATCAGTACCGGGAAGGCCAAGTGGTGGTTAAGGAAGTGGGTCGAGGTGTCTATATCGTCGAGGTCACATTCTGGCAATGCCTGGTGGGTAAACCGGTAGCGTTCCAAACCGGTCGTCACCTGGTCGAAAGACACGTCTTCTTCCAGGTTGATACGGATATGCTCGTCCTTGCGGGCGCCGGTTTGTGGATTGGTCATCGTGTTATCCTCGTTTGGCTCGACGCCACTATACTGTAAAAGCGCCATTGCGCAATCGGCATTCTTGACTTTTGCCCTGCAGTGTATAAAATACAGCCAAGGGTTGAAATAAGCGCATCTATACCATTATGCCACAATTCTAAGGAGGTAAGTTCGATGAGTGATGTGTTTGATCGCGTGAAGAACATTATTGTTGAGATTCTGGCCACTGAGCCAGATAAGGTGACGCCAGACGCAAGCTTCCGGGATGATCTGGGGGCAGATTCTCTGGATCTGGTGGAACTGATCATGGCTTTCGAAGATGAATTCGGTGGACGCATTTCGGATGACGATGCGCGCGGCATCACCACCGTACAAGCGGCGGTCGATTACGTTGAGAAGCGGATGTCCTCCGGGCAATAATCCCTCTCTTGCATTTTCGTGAAGGCCACCGGAAGACGGTGGCCTTTTGATATGCGGATCGGTTTACTCGCAGACACGCACATTCCCTATCGCGCGGCGGCCATTCCCGATCCGGTGTTGGACGCGCTGCGGGGCGTCGATCTGATCCTGCATGCCGGTGACGTCGATGAACCCTGGGCGTTGGATGCGTTGCGCGAACTCGCGCCGGTGTACGCCGTGCGTGGCAATTACCACCTCTTCGACGGTTCTTCCGGCGGCGCATCGTTGCCGGAAACGATTGAACTCGAAGTTGCCGGTTTCCATATCGGCGTCATCCACGGACATCGCATGGGACTGGCGACCTGGTTTTGGAAATTCTACCTGCTGGTGGAGAATATGCGCGGGCATTGGGTGACGCCGGCATTCGATCACGCCTTAGCGCGCGCGTTGTTGCGTCGCTTCCCCCAGGCCGACATCATTGTTTTTGGACATACACATCGCTTCTATCAAGCCTATTGGGGCAAGACGCTGCTGATCAACCCCGGCGCAGCGCTGCGCACAGCATACTTCGATGCTCCCCACACGCCCTCGTTAGCTCATCTGATCCTCGAACCTGGCCGGCCCCCAGAAGTCCACAAAATCCAAATCTGACAAAACCTGACAGGGTTCCTGGACCCTGTCAGGCCGAGATCGTGTTAGTATACGGTTGAAAAAGAGAGGAATTTATAACAAAATCCTTGACGTGAGGGGGTAGCTGTGATATAATTGCACTATTGACGGGACAATGGAGGAACCCGTGCGATGATAAAGGTCAACCTTTTTGCACTCATCCATGCCAAGCCCGGCGCTCGCGAACCAATCGTTCTGGACACAGACAGTGTCATCGTGGATGATCTGAATCTAGGCTGCCTCAAAGGTACACTTCACTTCACGCGTGTTGCCTATGGGATTCTGGTTGAAGGATCACTCGATGCCCAGGTTAAAACTGAGTGTACCCGCTGTTTGACGCCTTTTTACCAACCTGTCGTTATCGAGTTAGAGGACACCATCAGCCTCCCTGGAGCAGATTTAACCCCAGAACGTCCTGTCCGTGCCGCTGAGGATGGTTGGATCGATTTGTCTCCGCTTATCCGCGAAAATGCCTGGGTTGCCGTACCCGTCAAGCCAATTTGCTCACCAGATTGTCAGGGAATTTGCCCGGACTGCGGCGGCAACATCAACTTGGGTGAGTGTACGTGCGACAAAACCTCTCCCATTGACCCGCGTTGGGGCGCATTACAAGTACTGTTAGAAACAACCGGATAATCCTTAGGTTATCTGGAAAACGGACATCTGTTTAGGATGGCTCCGTTAGAAACAACTTGGGTTATACATTTAGCAGAACTCAAGGAGGCCTATGGACATTGTCAATGAATTATTGGAAAAGGCTGAATCTCAGGGGTATCTGGCAATAGAGGACGTTTTGGACTCCCTGAGAACGGTAGAAGAAGATGGCCCGCTGGATACCGTCTTGGGGGAGTTACGACAGGCGGGCGTTGAGGTTGAGACGGCTGACGATGACGAGGATGTAGATGAGGTCGACGACCTGGAGCCTTCGCTGGATGACATCGTCAATGAGGAAGCCGAGGTATGGGATGATGAGATGTATGACCTCGATGGGATCGGAGTCGACGACACGGTAGCGCTTTATCTGCGGGAGATGGCGCGCGTCCCCCTGCTCACGAACGAAGAAGAAGTCACCATCGCTAAGAAGATCGAACATGGCCGAGAGGCCAAGCGCCTGCTGCAAAACAATGGTCATCATACAGTGGACGAGCGGGCTTGCCTTGAGTCCGTACTGCATGAGGGTGTCGATGCCCGCGATCACCTGATCCGCGCCAATACCCGCCTTGTTGTGAGTATCGCTAAAAAATACATCGGGCGCGGCGTCCCGTTCCTGGACTTGATCCAGGAGGGCAATCTGGGGTTGATGAAAGCCGTTGAAAAGTTCGAATACCAACGCGGCTATCGCTTCAGCACCTACGCGACGTGGTGGATTCGGCAGACCATCACCCGCGCGATTGCGGATCAGGGTCGCACCATCCGCGTGCCGGTCCACATGAGCGATCGCATCCGCCGGTTGTACCGCCGCGCGCAGGAGATCGAGCAGGAACGCGGCACCCGTCCTACGCCGGAGGAACTGGCGGAGGAAATGGGGCTGGAACCGCGCAAGGTACAATGGATGATGCGCGTTTCCTGGCAACCGTTGAGTCTGGAGCGCCCTGTGGGCGAGGACGACGATAGCGAATTGAGCAACTTCATCGAAGACGACCGCACCCTGACCCCGCCGGATACGACCTATCAGGGTATGTTGCGCGACCGGATCGAGGAAGTCCTGACCACGCTCAGCCCACGCGAAGTGCGCATCTTGCGGATGCGTTTCGGATTATCTAACGGGAAGAGCTATACCCTGGAAGAGGTTGGGCAGAAGTTCGGCCTCACCCGCGAGCGTATTCGCCAAATCGAAGGCCAGGCGTTGCGTCGCCTGCGCCATCCGAGCCGCAGCCGTGATTTGAAGGACTATTTACGATGACTTTTTGTGTTTTTAGTGTGATGATGATGCGTTGCGCGCCGTGGCGCTGGGGAAGCGAGGCCCCCTAAGCGCCAGGGGCCGTGACGCACGGAACACGGCAATCACCCGCCAGCCTCGCTGGCGGGTTTTCTTATTCTCATATTCCTGTTTTCAGTTATACTTGCGGCATTGTCATAAGAGTCTCTATGTGGGATTCTGCCCCAGTAAGGATGAAAAATAACCGCGAATCACGCGTATTTTCGCTAATTTATTAGAAAGATTCGCGGTAACTATTCAGGTGGGGCGCACTTTTACGCCTGCAATGACAGTAGGAAGCGCAAAAATTGCCGTTTTGGGTTCAG
>JAKJAB010000570.1 GCA_022707725.1 Chloroflexota bacterium
GTTGCTCCTTGACTGTAAAACCATCGTGGGGCCAGACGGGACGCCGCTGATGGGCGATCCTGCCGCGCGCATCCTGGACATTGCCGGAATCGTCGCCAATCGCAATACCATCCCCGGCGACACGACTGCCGCTTATCCTTCTGGTGTGCGACTGGGTACGCCCTGGCTCACGCAGCGCGGCTTTACCGAATCGGAAATGCGCCGTATCGCCCAGATCATGGCGCGCTTGCTGCGCGGGATGCACCCGTACAAACTGACGCATCGCACCGGCGACGAGTATTGCGCGCGGGTGGACTTCGATGTGCTGGAAGCGGCCAAACTCGATATTGCGGCGCTGGCCGCCCAGGCTGCGACGCCGGAGTGTTTCCTCTCGTGCCAGCGCGCGCCCGATAGCGGTTACCCGCACTTCTACTACATCAACGATGCGCTGCGCGGCAATGGCGTTTACGAACGCCTGGAGCTGGCAGGCGCGCAGGCCGGCGTTTTTGTGGACTGGCTGACGCCCGCGCATGTCACCGATATGGCGGATGGCGATACCCGCTCTATCACGCTGCTGGAGGCCGATGGCCGGGTCATGGCCGCCGGACTACTGACGCGCGTAAGCGCGACGGTCTATTGGCTGGATGTGCGCGCCGACGTCGCCCAGCGAGTGATGACGTGGTTGCGCGCGCTCGTCGATGGCTACGTCGCCACAGACGATGTTTACGGACGGTTGCCGTTCCTCGACGCCGTCCGTGACCTGGGCGAGGTTCCCGCTCCCTCTGTCGAAGTCGCGCCCGACACTGGACCGTTTACCAAGCCATACTTCATCGGCGCGTGGTCGTACAAGTCGCCGGCCGGCGATCCACTGCCGCCTTTTGTGTGGCAAGCGCCAGAAGATTCTGCGCTACGCAAGACACGCCTGCACGCTGTCCACCGCGCAATGGGCGCGCGGATGGTGCCCTTTGGCGGGTGGGATATGCCCGTCTGGTACGTTGGTAATCTTGAGGAACACCGCACCGTGCGCGAGGCCGCCGGTCTTTTTGACGTGAGTCACATGGGATGTTGGGACGCGCGCGGCCCTGAAGCAGTCCATTTCCTCAACCTGGTGCTGGTCAACGATGTCCAGGAACTTGAGGTGGGACAGTCGCAATACACGGCCTTCCTCGATGTCGAAGGCGCGCCGCTGGATGATCTGCTGGTGTACCGGCTCGGTGTGGAGCACTACCTCCTCGTCGTCAACGCCTCCAACAACGACAAGGACTGGGCGTGGATCAATGCCATCCTCAACGGCACCGTACAGATCGACCCGCAGCGTCCCTGGGTGAAGTGGACGGGCGCGGGCGTCACCTTGCGCGATTTGCGGGCTGAAAGCGCCGAAGCGGACATGCGCGCAGAACTGGCTTTGCAGGGGCCCCGCTCGCAGGACATCTTGCTTGCGTTAGGCGGCGACGCGCAAGACACGGGCCGCGTCAAGCGCCTGCTGTGGGGCGGCATTGCTCGCGTCACCTTGGGCGATTTCGACCTCATCGTGAGTCGCACGGGGTATACCGGCG
>JAKJAB010000571.1 GCA_022707725.1 Chloroflexota bacterium
ATGACAGTAGGAAGCGCAAAAATTGCCGTTTTGGGTTCAGCTAAGTGCGTCCCACCTCAAGGCTGAATAGTTACGAAAAGACTACGCCCACATTCACAGTTACAGCTTATCAGTGAAGCTGAAACGTGAAATATGGGCGTAGTATAGTCACTCAGCACAAGTAATAACGTGCGTCCCCTCAGCAATCCCTACCGCAGCGGAACCTTCCCCGCCGCCTGCCGCTCTTTGATGACGCCCGCCGCGATACCCTCCGGCACGACGGCATACCGCTTGAATTCCAGCGTGAACGTGCCGCGCCCTTGCGTCATACTGCGCAGGTCGGTGGCGTAGCCGCGCGCTTCGGCCAGCGGGACTTCGCCGTCCACGTTGCGTACCAGGCCGCGCACGCGCATCGCGTTGACCAGGCCGCGCCGCCGCCCAATGTCGGCTACAATCGAACCCACGTACTCCTCCGCCGAGTTGATGTCGATACGCATAATCGGCTCGAGCAACGCCGGGGCTGCTGCGCGCACCACCTGCCGCGCGCCCATCCCACCGGCGACCTCGAAGTCCATCGTCGCCGAATCGACCTCGTGATAGCGCCCGCCCAACAGCGTCACCTTGACGCCGGTGACGGGATACCCCGCAATCACGCCCTGCTCCAGCGCGCGGCGCACGCCCAGTTCCGCCGGACGCCAGAACTCGCGTGGCAATTCCGCGGGCGGCGCAGCGTGAACGAAGGCCACGCCATTTTCGTCGGCTTCATCACCCTCTTCTAGCGGCTGGATACCGAGCACGATCTCAGCGTAGTGCCCGTGGCCGCCGGATTGTTTCTTGTACGTCGTCGTTACCTCGACGCGCTGTTGCACCGTCTCACGGTAGGAGACCTGCGGCGCGCTCACCTGCGGCGCGATGCCAAACTCGGAGCGCAGCCGGTCCACGGAGACATCCAGATGCAGCTCGCCCATCCCGGCCAACGTCAGTTCGCCCGTCTCGGCGTCGAAGTTCTGGATCAGCGTGGGGTCTTCGTCGCACAGGCGATTCACGGCCTCGTGCAGTTTCTCGCACTCTTTGGTGGACGCTGGGGCCAGTGCGACGGCGATCACCGGTTTGGGGAAGTGAATGCCTTCCAACACAATCGGATGCGCGGGATCGCAGAGCGTGTCGCCGGTCATCGCCGCTTTGACGCCCACCAATGCCACCACGTCGCTGGCGGCCATGCCGTCTGCCTGCTCGCGGCGGTTGGCGTGCATCCGGTAGATGCGCCCCACCCGCTCGGACTCGCCCGTGCGCGGGTTGTAGAGCAGGTCGCCGGCCTGCATCTGCCCGGAGAAGACGCGCACCCAGGTCAAGTGCCCCACGTGCGGATCGGTGACGATCTTGAACACCGATGCACAGAACGGCGCTTCGAAGGTGTCCGGACGCTCGAGGATTTCCTCCGGGTTAGCCGGATTATGGCCGAGCACTGGTGGGCTGTCCACCGGCGCGGGCAGATAATCGACAATCGCGTCGAGCAACGGTTGCACGGCGATGCGATTGC
>JAKJAB010000572.1 GCA_022707725.1 Chloroflexota bacterium
CCCGATTTTAGATTTTGGATTTTAGATTTTGGATGCGCCGGTTCACCCATTCGCTCATTCGCCGATTCACCCATTCGCTCATTCGCCCATTCGCCATTCGCCATTCGCCATTCGCGCGGATTCCATGCCTGCGGAATGTTCTGCAACTGCTCCCAGCGTTCGCCTTCGACGCGGTAGCCTGTGCCGGGGCCGGCGTAATCGTTGGGATCGGTGAGGGCGCTGAGGACATGAAAGCCTGCCGCGAAGATGCCTGCCGGTTGTAAATAGTCGCCGATGACGCGCTGGCGCTGCATTTCCAGCAGGTTCGACGCGGCATCGTGATAGCCGGCTTCTGCCAGCGCCTTGATGACCTCCAACACGGTAATCGGACCGTTGAGCAGCATCTGTGCAGCCTTGATATCCGCCACCCTGTCGCGGTCGGGCATGTCCTCGCTGGTGAAAGCGGTGATCGCGGACTGCACCTCCACCTCACTGATGCTGGCAAAGTCGAAGGCGTCGAAGACGGCCTGCACCGCCCGCGCCGCGCGCTCGCGCACCCGCAGGATGTCCGGTTCCGTCAGAGGGTGAATGCCGCCATCGACCTGCATATCGCGCTGGATTACGTACCAGTCGTCCAGCTCGGTCGCGTCGAAGTTGCCGCCGCCGAACATATTGTCGTAGCGCGGAATCGAGCCGTAGCCCGACGTGACGAAGTCCGCGCCGGGGATGAATTGCAGCATCAACTTGGCGCTCTTGCGCATCTCCGAGTGCGACGCCAGCGCGTCGTTGCCTGCCGCCACTTCGAGGCCAAGCATCATCGCGAGGAGGTTCTCCGCCAGCACCGCGCGGACGCCGCCTGGCAGCGCTTCGGGCAGCGCGACGCAACTGATCGAGCCGTTCTGCGTTCCCTGGCTGCCCGCGCCGCGCGTGACGAGCAGGCAACGCGCTTCCAGGTAGAGCATCGACTTGCCCCCCGCGTGGCCCATCAACGCCTCGGCGCCGGTCCCCGACGTGAAGCGCGTTTTGACGCCCCGGCTGGCGTAGGCCGCATTGAGAAACGCCTTCGACCACGGAGTGTCGTCGCCATCTACGAAAGCGCGCTCCGTGCCGTAAACGGAGAGCGTTTCCGAGTATGTGGTCAATCCGCGAAAACCCAGGCGCAGGTTGGTGGCCTCTTCAACGGAGCACTGCGTGAGCACCCCACCCCGCCCGATCTGCGAGCCGATGAGAATCGCCAGCGCGTTGAGCGGCGCGTAACGGCTAACCCCGACGGTCGTTTCGACTTCGGCAAAGCCGCGCAGCGCGGCCTCGGCGGCGTCGGCGGCGAGGAGCGCGGGATGCTCCTTGCGGTTGGTGACGTGGGCCTGATTCGCGGGCGTGCGCCGGGCGCGCAGTTTCGTCAGGCCCACCATCATTTCGAGGACATTCAGGTGGCGGACGATATCCACGAGCTTGGCAGCGGTGCAGCCGCGCGTGAGGCGCAGCACGGCGTCGCGGCTCACATCGATATCCACCAGCATCCGCGCGATGTCGCGGGAA
>JAKJAB010000573.1 GCA_022707725.1 Chloroflexota bacterium
GAGCAAGGCTTCGGGATTTTTGTTCCCGGCCGCCAACGCTTCGAGGGCGGGGAGTACACACTGGAAGGCCAAGTCGAAGTAAGCGTCATTGATGCGCCATTCCAGGGGCAAGTGCGCCGTCAGCTCATCGGTCGTCAGTTCGCGCGACTCACTCATATACATAACCTGTTCGTCTCCTTACCACCCCGGCCCCGTTGGGCCAGGACTGCTGAAGGTGGGCACTGGTTGCGGCGTGGGGCATATCCCCGGCCAGACGACGGCCAGGTAGGGTTCTTCGCCGCGCCAGACGACGGCGACACCCACCTGTGCGGCGCTGTCCAGGCCAGGATACTTCGCGGTCGCCAGTGAGTCGCGCCGTGGGCTGTTGACAAGGTAGCACTCTGTATTCTCCGGGCAGGGATTACAGCCGGGCCAGTAGAATAGCCATGCCCCGGAAGCCGGCCCTACGGCGTAGCGCAGACCGTACCAACGCTGCCAGGTCTGCGTGGAACGCAGCTTGGGCGCTTCCCCTGCAAGGTAGTAAGCGCGGTCTTCCAGGTCAGGAACGGACGCGGCTTGGAGACCGTGTTGTTCCCGTAGCCAGGCAATGAAGGCGGCGCGGGTGATAGCTTCGTCGCCTTCTGCGCCCACAGCGATGGGCATTGCGATTGGCGTGGGGGTGGGCATCGCCAGCCACATCCGGACTTCTTCACGGGCAACGTAGAACAACGGAACCAGGCAACACTGGTAGAGCGCCAGCAGGCCAAATGCCGATAGCCACGCGAGTGGTGGGGAGAGAGGTCTATGCGGTTTCATTGATAACGCTCGCCGTCTCTAATCCAGGAATCGCTTCTGTTGTCATCTCGACATTCCTCCAACGATTGAAATAGTAGTTTCCCCGGCCTTCTGTTCAGGGAACGGTCTCAATGGTAAACGCATTTAGTCGAAATGATTGTTGGAAACCATAGTAATTTTTCCTCACTCTGGCGAGAATTTTTACTATCGGGTTTCATAATTGGCCGGCGCGTCAATCCGCTGGGCGGCCGTCGTGCTTCAGGATAACCAACGGGAAACAGCGTGTCCGCGGCACAGTCCTCATACCTTCCAAAGTCGGCTACAATGGCGCAGCCAGGATTGTGTAGCGTGATAAGCGTCACGGTATGAAGGAGAACGACCATTTGTGCTCTTCCTTCATACCGTAACGTCGCGGGCAGCGATTTCTCGGCGGTGATAACTCCCGGAGTGATCCAGAGTGCAGTGCGTGGGCCAAAATACGGCTGATACGGGGCAAATCATACTTTTTCATACTTCTCCCAAAACTCAGTATGAAAAAGTATGAAAACAGGTTATGGGGGTTATGTCTCGATTGTGATAACAAAAAATCCCTATTGTTCAGGTAGGGACTTTTTGTCTTTGCGAGGCTGTATGCTGCGCTTCTCTTTCAACCCCCGGCACTTTCTCGTTGATCAACGGCATACGGTTTCTTTCTTCACACATCTGACTGTCTCCTTTTGCTATTATTTGTTTGGA
>JAKJAB010000574.1 GCA_022707725.1 Chloroflexota bacterium
AGCTCTTTCGAGCTGAACTATTACTATCGCACTTACAGCGATGTTAGCTCTTACCGCCTGCAGGCGGACGGTTATACACCATAATAACGTAGGCGAGGATCTCCAACCAGAAGCCTGCTCTGGTAATGCTGTAGGTCTTCATTGCGTCGGCGAGGCGTTTGGAGTATACTATGAGCAATCCTATGCAGTATTGCAAGAGACGATTGTTTGACTGACATAGATATGGTGATACGAGGTGAAAGATGACGACGCAACACGCTCGGCAGCCAGCGCCCTTGGTATCGGCCTTACTGGATGTGGTCGAAACCCTACATCCATGCCGGACAGCGCAGGTCTTGGACTTCGCACGTTGGTTGCAAACGCAACCTGCGCCAGATGATAAATTGGGCGATAACGCTACTGAAACCGAAATGGAACTGGAGGAAAAAGCCTGGGAACAGATCTATCTGGCGAATCGCGATACGTTTCGGTCTATGGCGCGCGATGCGCTAAATGACCTGGATGCGGGGGATGCACTAAAGCTGGAGCAGGTTTATAACGACCACGCGCCTGTCATGGTTACCCGCCGCAACAAATGCGCGATGGTGATGATGTCTCTGGAAGATTATCAGGCATTAGAAGAAACGGCCTATTTGTTGCGTAGCCCCAATAATGCCAAACGCTTACTGGAATCTATCCTGGAATTGGAGAAAGGTGGCGGTACGGCGCGAGGGTTGATTGAATGAGGTTGGTTTTCTCCGAAAATGCCTGGGAGGATTAACTTTACTGGCAGAAAACGGACAGAAAGACGTTAGAGCGTATCAACGCGCTCATCAAAGAGATTCAACGCACGCCTTTTTCAGGAACGGGTAAGCCGGAGCCGCTTAAATTTGGCCTTGCGGGATATTGGTCACGGCGGATAGATAGAGAGCAGCGTATTGTTTACAAAGTTACGGATAATGATCTTCTCATTGCGCAGCTACGCCACCATTATTGATACCAGCAAGAAACTCCTCCTGCAACTTCCTAAGAATGCAAAGCGCCCGCCGAAGCATCGATACTCCGGCGGGCGTTTCTATATCTCCGTTTACGCCAAACACTCCGCCATATCCGCCTCCACCGTCGTGATCGGCGCGATGGCGAACGTGTCCACCAGCACCTTCAACACGCCAGGCGAGACGAACGCAGGCAGCGTCGGGCCGAGCTTGATGTTCTTGATCCCCAGGTAGAGCAGTGTCAGCAGGACGGTGACGGCCTTCTGCTCGTACCACGAGAGGATGAAGCTCAACGGCAGGTCGTTGACGCCCACGCCGAAAGCGTTGGAGAGCGCCACGGCGATCTGGATGGCGGAATAAGCGTCGTTGCACTGGCCCACATCCAGCAGGCGCGGGATGCCGCCGATGTTGCCGTAGTCGCCCTTATTGAAACGGTACTTGCCGCAGGCTAGCGTCAGCATCACGGTGTCGTCAGGTGTGCTCTCAGCGAATTCAGTGTAGTAGTTACGGCCCGGCTTTGCGCCGTCGCACCC
>JAKJAB010000575.1:0-312 GCA_022707725.1 Chloroflexota bacterium
CCGGACGGGTAGCGGCGCAAATCGACGCCCTGAACGGCGTCACGCAGTACACGTACGATGCGTTGGGCCGCCGTACCGCCGTCACCGATCCCGGCGGCGTGACGACCTATTCCGGCTACGATGCTGCCGGACGCTTGAGCTACACCCAAGACGTCCTGGGACACGCTACCGTCACCACGTATGACGCCCTGGGGCGACAACTCTTCGTCACCGACGCGCACGGCCAGGTCACGCGCCACGAATACGACGCCGCCGGGCGCTTGAGCGCCGTCACTGTGAATTACATCCCCGGCGGGCCGGAGGACGCGCAGA
>JAKJAB010000575.1:399-1504 GCA_022707725.1 Chloroflexota bacterium
GACGGCGCGGGCCGCATCAGCGCGCAGCAAGACGCGCTAGGCTACGTGACGAGCTTCGGGTACGATGCCTTGAGCCGCCGCGTCAGCGTTACCACCCCCGATGCCGCCGGGCCGCAGACGACGACCACGCACTACGACGTGCTGGGCCGCGTCCTCCGCGTGGACTACCCCGCCAACGGCGACGCGGAAGCCTTCAACGTGTCTCACGCTTATGACGCTCTGGGCCGCCGCACTATGTTGACCGACACTACAGGCGTGACCACCTGGACGTATGACGCCCTGGGGCGAATCACCGGCGTGAGCGATCCCTTCACCGGCACGGTGGCGTACGGCTACGACGCCGTTGGCAACCGCACCGCGCTGACCGTCACGATGCCGAGTAGCGAAGTGCGAATAACGAATTACGAATTCGATGCAGTAAATCGCCTTATCCAGGTGAGCGATTGGGCGACGGGCGCGACCAACTATGACTACGATGCTGCCGGACGCATTCTGACGACGACGTTGCCCAACGGTGTGAGCAGTGTCTACGATTATGACGCGGCGGGCCGGCAAGTGGGCTTGCTGCACGAGGGGATCACTGGTACGCTGGCAACGTACACCTACACGTTGGACGCCCTGGGGCGGCAAGTCGTTGTCACCGAGAGTCTGCGCGCCGGGGTTGGGCTAACCGTCACCACGCGCGTCATCAGCCACACCTTCGACGAGGCGGGGCGGCTGAGCCACAGTGAATACTCCACCGGCGAAGCCTTCGCCTACCAATATGACGCCGCCGGGAATCGCACCGTCGTTACCAGCGCCACGCCCCTGAGCGGCACGGTGGTCACGACCAACAGCTATGACGCGGCCAACCGTCTGACGGCGCGCAGCCGCAGCGACGGGCACGCCTATACCTACGACTGGTCGCAACGCGGGCAACTGCTGGCGGAATGGACGCAAGGCTACCCCGTGCGCGCCTTCAGTTACGATGGCGCGGGGCGGATGATCGAGGCGCGAGTGTTTACCCAAACCACGGAATTCGTGTACAATGGCTTAGGTGACCGCGTGGCCGTAAACGTCGACGGTTACGGCGCCACCACCTACGTCCTGGACTACGCCGCCGAGC
>JAKJAB010000576.1:0-1231 GCA_022707725.1 Chloroflexota bacterium
GGATCGCGCTGCTCCTGGCGTGAAACGCGCGCGCCTGCTACATCACCGTCCGACAGCCGCAAATGCGCCTGGGCCGCTTCCAGCAGCCTACTGATCGAGCCGACGTCGTTTTCCAGCAACGGCATGGGCATCCGCTTGACGCGCGCCGCCGCATCCTCAAACAACTGCTGCGCCGCGGCCATCGTCTGGCCCGCGCCGGCAGCGTCACCGCGCCTCTGCTGCACTTGAGCGAGCGTCAGATGAGCGTCGATGAGATTGTAGAAATGTCCCCAGCGCCGGCAACATTCGACGGCCTGATCCGCGTGGTGCAGGGTCGCGGCCAGGTCGTTCCGCGCATAGAAACACCTGGCTAACAGCCAGCGCGCGTTACCGCTTGTGACCCATACGCAACCCCGCGTCCAGCCGCTCGAGGAGGCGCGGACGCTTCGCGAGGTCTGGCCGCGGCGGCGGGATATAGAGTTTGGTGGTCAAGAGTGGCATCGTCATCACACCGCAATCTTACCACGGTTTCCCTACACCTTCGAATTCCGTCGACCGGTTTACAACTTTTCCCTTTCTTTTATACTATGCGTGTATGACGAAAACATCTCCACTGAATCAGCTCAATAAAAAGGGGAGAAGTGGGGGTTTGGGCGCAGCCTGCCCCCACCCCTCCACCCCCAGATTTCCGAGAAGATACTTTCCATTCGGACAAAGAGTATATGAAAGGATCAAGGCGATGTCAAAATCTGCATATCGAGAACGACTCTTGATGGACTCCGGCTGGCGCTTTGCGCTGGGCCACGCTTACGATGCCCAACGCGACTTCGACCACGGCACCGGCTATTTCTCGTATATGACGAAAACCGGCTACGGCGACGGTCCGGCGGCGAAAAATTTCGACGACCGCGGCTGGCGCGTCCTCGACCTGCCGCACGATTGGTGTGTCGAACTGCCCTTCGACGCGCGCGGCGGGCACAGCCACGGTTACAAGGCCATCGGGCGCGCCTTCCCCGAAAACAGCGTGGGCTGGTATCGAAAACGCTTCTTCGTCCCCGCGTCCGATCTGGGCCGGCGCATCTCGCTGGAATTCGACGGCGTCCACCGCGATGCTATCGTCTGGGTGAACGGCTTCTACGTGGGCAACGAGCACAGCGGTTACACCAGCTTCCGGTACGACCTCAGCGATTACCTGGATTATGGCGGCGACAACGTCATCGCCGTGCGCGCCGACGCGACGTTGGAGGAGGGG
>JAKJAB010000576.1:1241-1480 GCA_022707725.1 Chloroflexota bacterium
CGCGGGCATCTACCGTCACGTCTGGCTGACCAAGACCGCGCCCCTGCACGTCGCGCCCTACGGCACGTTCGTCACCACCGGCATCGGCGACAACAACGCGGACATCACGGTGCACACGACGGTCATCAACGAAGGGCTGGAAGCCGTCACGTTCGACCTCGAAGAGGTCATCATGGATTCGGCGGGAACCATCGTCGCATCCGGCGCGCAACGTTGCGCACTGCGTCCCGGCGAGCAGC
>JAKJAB010000577.1 GCA_022707725.1 Chloroflexota bacterium
GCACCATCAGATAAAATGCGGCAAAGTAGAGCAACAGGGTGTGGGTCAGTTGCCAGATGGATTTCTTGAGATCGGGCGTTTCGTATTGCGCCAGCCTTTTGTACCACTCCGGTCTTGTTTCGGATTTCGCAGACATAGGACACCTCCCAGGAATGAGTCAGGTTGTCGTCAGTCTTTTGTCCGCCAGTCTGTGGGACGTGCATAACGACTTCCTGTGAACACACGATGAACCAATGATGCCCCAATAATGAACGTTTCAGGGAGCAGTTCCAATGTCGCTTAAGGTACGATTGTATCCGGCTGGTAACTTCCATTTTAACACATTCTGTGCAGTTTGCGATGTGAGGTCAACCAGATATAATCGTTTTGGTAGAACCATTCCTCGAGGAGTTGTGAAATGGCGAAAAGCAGGAAATCGAAAAACACGTGGGTACTCATCCTCTGTGGCGTTGTAGCTTTGCTGTTGACGGTGGGGATCGTTGCGCTGGACAGACTCTATACGCCGTTGGATGGCGTCATTCGCGTGGGCGCGTTGTTGGGATACCTGGGAGTTTTCCTTGCCGCGCTCTCATCCAATTACATGCGCGAGCTGACCCGCTATTTTGGCCGCTCGTTCATCACCGTCCACCACATCGTCTCGGTGACGGCGCTGGTGGCATTGACGATTCACGCGGTCAGCGTGGCGTGGCAGATGAGGTCGGCCTCCGCTTTCTTGCCGCGCTTTGATACTTTGCGGCTTTTCTTCGCCCTCGGCGGAAGACCGGCGTTCTGGTTGCTCGCCATCACATCGCTCACCGCGCTGTTCAGAACTGCCATCGGCAAAAATTGGAAAGTTATCCACTGGCTAAACTACGTCGTGTTTGCGCTCGGCACGATTCACGCGCAGATGATCGGATCGAGTTTCGTCCATCTCACCATCCGCATCGTCGCCTGGGTGATGCTGGCGGCATTGATCGGCGTGTTCGTATGGAAGCGTACCCGCAAACAGCGGGCGCAGGCTAAGGCGAAGGGGAAATAGATGAATCTACAAACACTGTTGCGAGGTACGCGCGTCCAATTGACGGTGTTGACGCAGGACGATCTGCCGACCATCGCCACGTGGTATCAGGACACCGAATTCATGCGACTGCTCGATGCCGATCCCGCCCATCCCAAATCTGTGGAGTCGTTGCGCACGTGGTTGGATGACGCGCAGAAGGCATCTGACGGCTACCTGTTCGGCATACGGCTATTGGATGATAACACGTTGATCGGCTTCATCGAGCTGGACGGCATCCTCTGGACGCACGGAACGGCCTGGTTTAGTATCGCCATTAGCCCGCGCGAGTATTGGGAGCAAGGGTACGGGACGGAGGCTGCACGCCTGGCGCTCACCTTTGCCTTCCAGGAATTGAACATGCATCGCGTGCAGGCGACCGTGTTCAGCTACAATCGCCGTTCGATGGCGATGTTCG
>JAKJAB010000578.1 GCA_022707725.1 Chloroflexota bacterium
CTGAATAGTTACCTTTTTTTGCTTATAGGGGCCGAATGTTGGAACTAAAAGCGAAGTGGGAACGTCATATATAGCGAAGGGCAATAACTAATAATTAAATCAAACTAAACTATTAAACATTACAGTATGGAGGGACGAAATGAGTACGAAATCTTGGATGTTGGGTTTTCTTATTGTGGCACTGATGCTCACCGCTTGCGGGGCAGACAAAACCGCCGACGCTGCTAAGTCGCTTGAAGGGGAATGGGTATTGCAGACGCTAAACGGCGCGCCTTTACTCTCAGGCGCGGCGATTACCGCGCTATTTGAGGGTGGGACAATCTCCGGTTACAGTGGGTGCAACAGCTACAGTGGGCCGTACACGGTGAAGGGCGCGACTTTCAAACCTGGCGAGGTCGCGGCGACGTTGATGGCCTGTATGGAAGACGGCGTGATGGAGCAGGAGCAGGCTTACTTCGAGGCGCTGTCGAACGCGGCGAAATTCCGCCTGACCGGCGACCGCCTGGAACTGCTGGACAAGTCCGGCGCGGCGATTCTCGTCTACGCCCGCCTGGATACATCGTTGGCGGGCACAGCCTGGACGCTGACCGCCATCATCGAAGGGGAAGCTGCGACTTCGCCCCTGGCCGACACGGAAATCACGCTCGAGTTCGATGCGGAACAGGTATCGGGCACGGCCGGCTGCAACCGCTACTTCGGGCCATACACACTGGAAGAGGGCAAGCTGAGCTTCGGCGCGCTCGGACTGACCAGAATGTACTGTGAGATGCCGGAGGGCACGATGGAACAGGAAGCCAGCTATACCGACATTCTCTCTGCGGCCACAGTGGTCGAACGGAGCGCCAACCGGTTGACGTTGAGAACGACGGACGGGCGCGGGCTGGTGTTCGCCCCGCAGCCTTGAAATCAACAAATCTAACAAACCGCCCTGCAGAAACGACTGCGGGGCGGTTTGCTTTGCAAGAACTTGTCCCGCCGGATGTACAGGGGCGGGTCTTCGCCACCCGCGAGACGGCGCAGGTGACGGCGCAATCGTTCGGCTATCTGGCCGCCGGTTTTCTGGCCGACCGGGTGTTCGAGCCGGCGATGCAGGTGGGCGGCGCGCTGGCGGGTTCGCTGGGCTGGCTGGTGGGGACTGGGCCGGGCGCCGGTATGGCCGCGATGTTCATCTGCACCAGCCTGGGCGGCGTGTCGATCGGGCTGTTGGGATGGCTGTCGCCGGCGATTCGTAAATTGGATACCCCCTGATCTGTGTTACAATAGGCTTATGAACACAACAACAACACTCGTTTCAGACGGTCCACAAAACACATTGGCCGACGTTTCCCTCGACCAACTCTCCGAACCATTGCGCGCGGCGGCGGCCCGTGCGAGCTGGACGGCATTGATGCCGGTGCAAGCGCGCGCGATCCCTTATCTGCTCGCCGGGCGCGGGATGATGATCC
>JAKJAB010000579.1 GCA_022707725.1 Chloroflexota bacterium
TCATGAACTTGGTCTCGCTGCTGAACAGTTCTTCACCCAACCGTTCCGCGCCATTGGCCATCTCTTGCGGATCGCCCTTGAGTTGGGTGCGGGCGTACTCCCACAACGCGGCATCTACCGGGCCTTCCAGATCGTTACAGTACACCATCACTTCCAGGGCACGTTGCGCGTCGCGGACCTCCTGCCGGGTTACCTGCATGCGGCCCTCGGTGAGGGTGCCGGTCTTGTCGGTGCAGATCACCGACGTCGATCCGAGCGTCTCCACGGCCAGCATGCGCTTGACCAACCCGTTACGCTTGAGAATCTTGCGCATCCCCAACACCAGGATGACGGTCACGGCGATGAGCAGACCTTCGGGCACGGCGGCAATCGCCAGGATGATGGAGACGCGCAGCATTTCGAGGATCTGGCGTCCGGAGATCAGGCCAACGACAAAGATCGCTGCGGTAATCGCCAATACCAATCGAGTGAGGGTATGGCTGAAGGCTTCCAAACGCACCTGGAGCGGCGTCTTGTCCTCGATTTCCTCGCGCAGACTGGTGGCGATGCGTCCCAACTCAGTGCGCGCGCCGGTGGTGACGACGCGCATCAGCCCACGCCCGGTGAGAACGGTGGTGCCCATAAAGACCTGGTTTTGATCGGCCTCGGTGGTTTTGCCGACTGGCTCGCTTTCTCCGGTGAGGATGGCTTCTTCGACGGACAGCTTGAGCGCTTCGAAGACTTCGCCATCACCCGGGATGTGTTCTCCGGCATTGAGCAGGACGATGTCGTCGGGTACCAGCTCGTGGACTTCGATCTCCTGCCGCACGCCATCGCGGATGACGGTGGTGGTGGGCTTGAGCAAGCCCTTGAGCGCCGTGTAGGTCCGCTGCGCCTGGTATTCCTGGATGAAGCCCAGAATGGCATCCAGCAGGACGACCGCCATGATGATCCCAAAGTCACCGTACTCGCCCACGGCCAATGAGATGGCAGCCGCAGCAAGGATGATGTAGACCAGCGGATTCTTGAACTGGTTGAAGAAAATCCCCCAAGCCGATGTTTTCTTGCCCGAGGGTAGGGCGTTTTCGCCGTATTCGCGGCGGCGCTGCTCGACTTCTGCGGTCGTGAGACCGTGTAGTGTAGGTGTCGTTGTCAAGTTTATCTCCTTACATTCATAGTGTACTGAAGTGTAGAAGTTCCAGATAGCTGTATTATAGTGCGTTCTCAACATTCAGTCAATACAGAACGTTGTGATCTGAAACGCCACAAAAGTTTTACCGGCGCCGGTTGCCATCGTGAGCAGGATGCGTTTATCGCCCTGCAGGGTGGTCTTAGGCGAACTTGCGCTCACCACGCGTGGCTACTTCACTATCGCCTACCGGGAGCAGTTGTCA
>JAKJAB010000057.1:0-8596 GCA_022707725.1 Chloroflexota bacterium
AAACCCGCCGCTCACGATCAGCGCCCCACCGGCGATACCCCACACACTGAGTGCGTGCATCTTCAGGGTGAAGATGAGCGTTCCCGTGAGCACGAGGCTGTTGAAGACGGTGAAAATCCACACCCGCGCCGTCTCCGGCAAGTTCGCGCCGAGGCTGAGGAACGCCCCCACGTTCTCCGAATAGTGCAGCATCACTGTGCCGCCAAGCGCGTAGATGGCCGGCGCGCCGGCGAGATGCTGTTTGGCAATCGCCTTCGTCGCCTGATCGCAGGCCACGCATACGCAAAGGATGATGAGGATTAACAGGATTTTGCGGCGGGTCTTCATTTTACAGTTTGTCGTATGCCTCTGGTTCAATATCAGGGGCTTTTTCCAACACAGCCAGAAGCTTTTCACGAGAGCCGCGTTTAGCTCGTATTTCCAGATAATCGACAGTATTCAGGGTAGCCAGTTTTTCGGCAATAGCAAGTGTTATGAATTGGTTCATCGAGATCCCTTCTTCCTTTGCTGTTTCTTTGACCTGGCTGTACATGGATTTTGGTAACCGTAAACTCATGATACTCATTTTAGCGCCCCTATTTCCTCCAGTAGTGTTTTGGGGGTGACAGTTCGCACCCCAAATTTCTCCGTCCCGATGAAGTCTCGCTGATTATACGTGACAATGTGACTGCATCGGGCGGCGATGGTCAACTCCAATATCAACTCATCCTTTGGATCGCGCAATTGTGGCCGCCACAGGAAATGGATTTTGTGATGCTGCCCAAGCGCACACAAAGCATCCACTAAATCAGCGACATCCTGTCGCGTCAGTTTCAGGTCTTTGCTCTGCCGCTGGAGCACTTCCTCATATTCGAGCACTAATGGGACAGACAGGTGAACATCAAAAAGTCCTGCGCCGATCAGCGCCATAAGTTTGGCCGATGCTCCTTGCTGCGAGCGTTGGGCGGCGATAATGACGTTTGTATCAAGCACAATGTCTGGTTTTGCCATACTGATATTATAAACGATATTACCCGCAATATCAAATGCGGCAATGCCTTGCTGTAGCGGAGTTGTGTCTCTCCCACTTGGGAGTATAGTAGAACGTACTGGCACACCACTCAATCAGTAACGGGTCACTATTTCCTTAAGGAGGATAGCCATGGATTACACATACTTAGACATTGCCAAAATGGTCGATCATTCGTTGTTGAGTCCCACGATGGACGCCGCGACGCTAGAAAAGGGCATCCTGGTCGGGCTGGCCTACGATACGGCCAGCATCTGCATCATGCCTTACTACCTCAAACGTTGCGCGCAGTTGCTCCACGGCTCTACGGTCAAGCCGAGCGCGACGATTGGGTTCCCGCACGGTGGGCACACCACGGCGATCAAAGTGGCGGAGGCCGAACAGGCATTGGCGGATGGAGGACAGGAGCTGGACATGGTCGTCAACATCAGCAAAGTGCTCAGCGGCGACTGGACTTACGTCCGCAACGAAATCAAAGCCGTGGTCGACGTGACGCACGCGGCAGGCCAGAAGGTGAAGGTGATTTTCGAGAACTGCTATCTCACAGATGAGCACAAGATCAAGCTGTGCGAAATCTGCGCTGAAGTGGGCGCGGACTGGGTGAAGACTTCGACCGGTTACGGGACCGGCGGCGCGACGCTCGACGACCTCAAGCTGATGCGCGCCCATTCCCCCGCGCGCGTGCAGGTGAAGGCGGCGGGCGGCGTGCGCACCTTCGACCAACTGCTCGAAGTGCGCGCGCTCGGCGTCACCCGCGTGGGCGCGTCGGCGACGGCAAAAATCCTGGACGAGTGCCGCGCGCGGTTGGGGCTGGCGCCGATCCAGATCGCGGATAAAGGCGCGGCCTCACGTTATTGAGCACAGTTTCCACAATAAACCGGCGAGGTACGAACACCTCGCCGGTTTCTTTTGTCACAACAAGCGCGCTTTAGCTGCTCTTGGAGGCGGCCACTTGCGCTTTCAAAGCATCCATTTGATTGGCGAAGAAAGCATCGCGGCGGCCCGCCGGCGCGATCAACACCTTGCCGGTCCCGGTGAACGTATTGACCAGACCTTCGCCGGAAATGGCTGTGCCGAACAGCCCCTTGGTGGCCTTTTCGACTTTGAACTCGATGTTGCCGGTTCTGGCGACGGCGAACGTGCCATCCACCACCAGCTTCGAGTTGTTCAACTCGATGGTCTCCAGCGGCCCATGCGACGTGATGACGACCTTCCCCCTGCCGGACACTTTGGTTTGGAAGAACCCTTCGCCTGAGAGTAGACCAGACCATGCCTTGTTGGTCACCACACCTACTTCGATGCCCATCTCGGACGCGTAGTAGGCGCCCCGGTCGAGAATCCACTCCTCGCCGTTCAAGTCCAGGATGGTGAAATCGCCATACGATGGCTCGAGGAACAGTTGGCCTGTCCCGCGATAAACTGGCCGGACGACTGATTCGGCAGAGACCAGTGACTTGAGAAAGCCACCCGCGGAAGGCGCTTTCGCCTCCATCGTGATGTTGCCGACCATGTAATACATCGCTCCGGCTTCGACACGCACGGCATCGTTGTTCAACTCTATCTTGACGATGCGGAGCAGCTCTTTGGTTTGTACATCGAACGTGACCATATATATCTCCTTTGTTTTTAGAATGGTTGAAAAGCATTTTTTGGCATGCGGGGTATGCCTGATGAATCAAATACACTTCTACTATAGCACCAACCTGGAAAGAAGCTAATTTCTGCATTTGCATTTTGATCATTGTCATGAATAATGGATGCGTCGCTGGTTCGTATGCCAGATTTCAGAATTCATCCTGTGATATTTCAAAGTGAGGAGGGGAATCTATGAAACTTCGACCAATTCGCGGCGCGGAGGAGGCCGAGGCGTTGTATGCCGTTCACGTCGGGCGCGCAACCCGCGACGGGATTGAGCCGACTTCGCCCTTCGAGGACTTCCCAAGTCTGGAAGACCTGCGCGAGGCCCTGACCGAAGCCGTGGCGGCCGGTCAGCAGGATCAGTGGCAGGTGGCGCAGATCGGGGATCAGGTAGTGGGCTACGGCCAGATCGAGTGCTGGCCCGAGGCCGACGGCGCGTGGGTGTATCTCAACCAGGGCTGGGTCTTGCCGGAATGGCGCGGGCAGGGCGTGGGGACGACGCTGCTCGACTGGGCCGAAACCCTCAGCCGCCGCCTGGCTGCCGCAGAACATCCCGGCGAAAAAGCCGAGTTCGCTGCCAACGCCAGCAGCACCGAAATCGATGCGACCGCGCTGTTGGAGCACGCCGGCTACAGCGCGGGCTATACTGTGCTGGAAATGCGGTTGCAAGCAGACATCCCGCCGGTTCACCCTATGCCTACCGGACTCGAAGTGCGGCCGGTGTTGCCGGAGCATTACCCCCTCATCGTCGCCAGCGTCGGCGAGGCGTACCGGCAAGAATACGACGATGGCCGCTTCAACGAGGATGTGGACCCCGATGAGTATCTGGCCGCGCTGCAAAAGTCACGGCACGATCCAACACTCTGGCAGGTGGCGTGGGACGGCGATGAGGTTGCCGGGCAAGTCATCCCGATCCAGAAAGACGACATTGCCGACATCTTCGAGGTCAGCGTGCGGCCGGCGTGGCGGCGGCGCGGTCTGGCGCGCGCTTTGCTGTCGCGCGCGCTTCACATGGTGCGGGAACGCGGCGCGACCACGGTCCGGCTGAGCACTGTCGCCGAGTTCCGCACCCGCGCCAGAGACCTCTATCACAGCGTGGGGTTCAGATTGTTGAAAGAGTTTCCGCGCTATCGCAAGCCGTTTCCCGCGAGGGACGCCAATGGATCGTGAGCTTTTCGAAGTATGGGTGGCCGAAGCTCTGGATGCGCTTCCTGATGCCTTTCGCGACCGCCTGGAGAATGTCGAAGTCGTCGTCGAAGATTGGCCCGACCGTGACACGTTGCTCCGGGCCGGCGTGCAGCATCCGGCGGGACTTCTCGGATTCTATCACGGCGTCCCGCAGACGCAGCGCACCCATTATTACGGACTGGTCCTGCCGGACAAGATTTCCATCTACCGCCGTCCGATTGAATTACAGTGCCGTACGCTGGAAGAAATACGTGAGACCATCCATCACGTTTTACGCCATGAGATCGCGCATCATTTCGGGATCAGCGACGAGCGGCTGAAGGATATGGGGGCATATTGACGCTCGATAGTGAAAGTGCTTGCGCCGGATCGTAATCCGGCGTAGTGGGGACGGCGGATTATGATCCGCCTTAAGCGTTGAAGCAAGGTTATTCGCAGAGGTGAACAAAAACGCCCAGTGTGCCGGATCACGCTGGGCGTTTTGTTTGTTCTGTGGTCACCTACGGCGTGACGTTGCCGTTGAGCGCAGTGAGGTCCTGCAGCGCCGGGATGTAGTATTCCTCCAAATATTCCTTCACCATGCGGCGTGTCGAGAATTGCGAACCAACGGTGCGAATGGCTTCTTTCATCATCGTCACCCAGCCGCGCGGGACGTCATCGCGGTCGCGTTTGTAGAACAGCGGAACGACCTGTTCTTCCAGGACTCGGTAGAGCGCATCGGCGTCTGCGTCATCCTGCAGGTTGGGATCGTCGTAGGTCTGTCTGGCATCGATGGCCCACCCATTGCGCCCGTTGTAGGCTTCGGCCCACCAACCATCGAGGATGCTCAAGTTCAAGATGCCGTTGAGCGCGGCTTTCATGCCGCTCGTACCGCTGGCTTCCATCGGTTTGCGCGGGGTGTTCAGCCACACATCGACGCCCTGGATCAGGTAGCGAGAGACGTGCATATCGTAATCTTCGACAAAGGCAATGCGCCCGCCGAACTCCGGGCTGCGCGCGATGTTGTAGATTTGTTGCAGCAACAGTTTGCCGGGATCGTCGGCGGGATGGGCCTTGCCGGCAAAGACGATCTGCACAGGGCGGTAGCGGTCGTGGACGAGTGCCTTCAGCCGTTCCAGATCGCGGAAGATGAGGTTGGCGCGCTTGTATGTAGCAAAGCGGCGGGCAAACCCGATCACCAACGCATCTGGGTCGAGGAAAATGCCGGAACTGAGCAATTGATCGGGTGGCGTGGCCTGTTGCATACGCGCCTCTCTGGCGCGCTCCCGCATCGCGGCGAACATCTTGCGTTTCAGGAAAACGTGTGCGTCCCAGAGTCGTTCGTCGGGGATTTCTTCGACACACGCCCACAAGAGGGGGTTATCCTGGCGTGCGATCCAGTCCGGGCTGAGATAGCGGCGATAGAGATTGTGCATCGCTTCGCCCGTCCATGAGGCCAGGTGGACGCCGTTGGTCACGTGGCCGATGGGCACTTCATCGACTGGCTTATCCGGCCAGAGGCTGTGCCACATTTTGCGTGAAACTTCTCCATGCAAGGCGCTGACGGCGTTGGCACGCCCGGCCATTGTCAGGGCCAGTTTCGTCATATTGAAGGCTTCCTCGTTGTTCATCTTATGGCTGCCCAGCCGCAGAAATTCCTCACGGTTCAGGTTGAGTTGGGGCCAGAATTGATTGAAGTATTTGTCGACGAGGTTGAAATCAAAGGTGTCGTGGCCGGCCGATACCGGTGTGTGGGTGGTGAAGACGGTACCTGCGCGCACTCGTGTGCACGCTTCTGCAAAGGACATACCCTGGGCGACAAACTCCCGAGCGCGTTCGAGCACCATAAACGCCGAATGGCCCTCGTTGGTGTGCCACACCACCGGGTTGATGCCCATCCGGCGCAGAATCTGCACGCCGCCGATGCCGAGGATGATCTCCTGCTGGATGCGCATCTCCCGGTCTCCGCCGTACAGCCGTGCCGTCAGTTGGCGATCCCAGGGCGCGTTTTTCTCGACGTCGGCGTCCATCAAATAGAGCCGGGTGCGCCCCACCAGCACCTCCCACATCTGGAGATAAACGTCACGATCGCCTACCTTCACCGCAATGAGTTGTTTGTCGCCGTTGTCGTTTATGGCCGGGCGCATCGCGGCCTCCTGGGTGTTGAGCGGCGGATAAATCGCTTCTTGCCAGCCGCTGTGATCCAACCGCTGGCGGAAGTAGCCCTGCTCGTAGAGGAAGCCCACCGCGACGAAGGGCAAGCCCATATCGCTGGCCTCTTTGGTGTGGTCGCCGGAAAGCACGCCGAGGCCGCCGGAATAGATGGGGAGTGAGATGTGCAAGCCGAATTCCGCCGACATGTAGGCGATAGGATTCTTACTGTACCACTGCATGCTGCCGTGCGTGTCTTTGTCCATCTCCATCATCACGGCGTCGAAATCGCGCAGGAAGATGGGGTCTTTGGCTAAGACGTCAAGGTTCTCCGGCGGGATTTCTTGCAGGATGCGTACCGGATTGTGGCGGGTGGTCGTCCACAAGGTGCGATCCAGTTGTTTGAAGAGATCGCGTGAGGCGCGATGCCACGCCCACCATAGATTGTAGGCGAGTTCCTCCAGTCGCGCCAGGCGCGGTGGTAGTTTTTGCTTGAGACTCGATGATTCAACTTTGTTCATCATTTCTCTCTATTCCTCAAATCACAGTATCGGTTCAAGTTGTAAATCTCGCAAAGTGTTTTCATCTTCGCTTGATGAATTATCAAGGGCGCGGAAAACCGCGCCCTTGATATGATCAATTTGCGTTTATGGTCTGATCCATAAGACCAAAATAAACATGATCATCGCCACAACACCAAATTCCCACAACACCCGGTGGGTCATCCGTCCGAGCAGGTATTGGTAACTCAACCCGCTGAACAGGTATAAGGCCAATGTCAGCATCGTGGCGGCGGTCCACGTGGAGACGGGCCAGTATCCCAAAACCCAGGCCAGCTCGCTGACCAGCAGGGCGATGATCCCGCTGAAGAGCAGAACCTTCGTCCACCTGATCCCACTGGCGCTCAACAGATCGCAAGCCAGCAAGCCCATCAGGGTGAGCATGGCCGGTCCGGTGATCAACGCACGTTCTTGCGCCCGCAGGATGATGCTGGCGAGCGCAAATCCGAGCAGATAATCGGCGATGTTGAGCAGCGTGCGCGCGCTCGTGTAACCCGGGCTGTCTGGCGAGAAGGCGCGGTAACTCAGATGCATCAACAGGCCGATGAGCACTCCGCCGATCAACAACGTGACCAGCCAGACCGGCCACGAAGTCGCGCGAATCAACAGCAACGAGGCCAGCAGCGTCCCCAGCATGGGGGTGATGAGCGAGAAGATGAGCAGCCGTTCCTGGCTTTCGTGCAGTGGATGGCTCTGAATGAGCGAGAAAGTGCCGGTGGCAACCAGCCCGACCATAAGCAGCGTCAACAGCCAGTCCCCGCCAAAAGTGACTTGCAGCGGCGATCCCAGGATGCGTCGCGCACCCCAGGCCAGGGTGGGCAGCTCTACGAAGCGAAACAACGTGGCGCTTGCCAGCGTCGCCGCCAGGATTACGCTGAGCCGCTCGCGCTCTGGGTTTTGACTTTCTCCTCTTGCCATAAACACTACGCTATTCTAACGCGCGGAAGACATTTGTCAACTTGTCGTCAGGATGATTTTGACAGTGGGACGCTCTCTGATATTGCCGGAGGCGTCCCACCTGGGGTATCTCATCTGGAGCGTCTACTTTAGATCACGCGTGAGGACATCGAGGAATTCGTGATTGGTGCGCGTCCGGCGCATTTGTTGCAGCAGCGCCTCGGTCGCCGCGGTGATGTCGTAACCGGGCGCGGTGGGCGTGCCGGCCATCATCTGCGAGAGCATACGGCGCAACAGCCACACTTTGCGCAGCGTTTCCTTGTCCAACAGCAACTCCTCGCGCCGTGTGCCGGAGCGCAGAATATCGAAGGCCGGGAAGATACGCCGTTCTTGCAGCTTGCGGTTCAGGTGTAACTCCATATTACCCGTGCCTTTGAACTCTTCGTAGATCATGTCGTCCATCCGGCTGCCCGTGTCGACCAGGCAAGTGGCGAGAATCGTCAGACTGCCGCCCTCTTCGATATTGCGCGCTGCGCCGAAGAATTTCTTGGGTGGATAAAGTGCCGCCGGATCGAGACCGCCGGAGAGCGTGCGCCCGCTGGGTTGCACCACCAGGTTGTACGCGCGCGTCAGACGGGTGAGGCTGTCCATGAGGATCACGACGTCGCGCCCGATTTCCACCAGGCGTTTCGCGCGGTTTAGCGCCATTTCCGCGACCTGAGTCTGATGTCCAACCTCCTCGTCGAAGGTGGAGCTGCTCACCTCGGCCTCCACCGAGCGGTCCATATCGGTGACCTCTTCGGGGCGTTCCCCGATGAGGACGACCATCAGGTGGACCTCGGGGTGGTTTTGCGAGATCGCGTTGGCAATCTTTTGCAGGACGGTGGTTTTACCGGCCTTGGGTGGGGAGACAATGAGGCCACGCTGCCCCAGGCCGATCGGCGCGACCAGGTCCAACAACCGTTCGGTCAGATTGCGCGGGTCGTTGGTCAACAGAATCTTCTGTTCCGGGAAGATGGGGGTCAGCCGCTCGAAGCGCGGGCGGCGTTTGGCCGACTCCGGATCCATGCCGTTGACCGCTTCCACCCGCAGCAGGCTGCGGTATTTTTCCGTCTCCTTAGGTGGGCGAACCTGACCGATGACCATGTCGCCGGTGCGCAAGCCGAAACGGCGG
>JAKJAB010000057.1:8619-14451 GCA_022707725.1 Chloroflexota bacterium
CACATCCTGGGGGCCGGGCACATAGCGCGCGGAGCGCAGGAAGCCGATGCCTTCATTCGTGATCTCAAGAATGCCGCCGCCAAAGCTGAAGCCCTCGCGTTCAGCCTTGGCTTTGAGCAAAAGCAGGATCAAGTCTTCTTTTTTCCGTCCGCTGTAGCCAGAGACCTTGTAGGTGCGGGCCAAATCGCGCAGTTCCGGCAGCCGCATAGCCTCCAGCGCATTCATATCCATATGTCGCAAGATGTCGGATTGGTCTTCGATTTCGAGGACGGCCGCACTGACGGGTTCCGCCAATTCTTCCTCAACCCCTTCGATGGCGAGGGTGCCTTCCTCCACGAGGGGGGCGTGGACGCTCTCGTCTTCGTCAGGATAGTACTCCTCCATCGTGTCAAACCTCCCGCTGGCGACTTGCTCGGTTGGCAGAGGCACACGTTCGACAGGTTCAGGTTCGACAACTTCGGGTTCAACAGCCTGGGGTGCGATCCCGTCGTCCGCGACGGTGGTGGTTGTATCTGCGGTCTCCTTCTCCGCAGCTTCCGCGCCTGTGGGAGTTTTTTCTTGCTCAGACCGCTCCGCAGCGTCCGCGTATACAACAGGATGATTTTCGGGTTGTAGTTCTTCTTCTGGATCCATGGAATCCTCCTTACAAGGTCCTACGCTGGTTCAAGTATGTCAGGCACTAGGCCCATAACGTGGCTATAGCCCAGGTCACAAAGCCCACCCAGAGCGGGCTATCGATACGGTCAAAGACGCCGCCGTGTCCAGGGATAAGGGTCCCTGTATCTTTGACACCTACTTCACGTTTGATCACCGAGACAAAAAAGTCGCCGCCAGTGGTTAGTGTGGAGATGATTGCGCCGAGCACCAGGCCCTTGACCGGCGTCAGGCTGATCGCGCCCGCCGCAACGCTAGGCCACAGCCAGCCGAGTAGCAGCCCGGTGAGCGTGCCACTGATGACTTCACCGGCATACCCTTCCCAACTTTTCCCCGGGCTGATGGTGGGTGACATTTTGTGCCGTCCCCACTTTCGCCCGACAAAGTAGGCCATTGATTCGCTGACCCACACGATGGGCAGCGCGGTGAACGTCCACCACAGCCCATCGGAGAGCGCGCGCATATGCCACAGATAGGCGCCGCCGATGCCCAGGTACATCCCACCCGCGAGGGTCAGCGCCCACTCCGCGGTTGGATTGGCGACTGTAGGATGGCGATGCCGGCGATAGAGAATCCACCCGGCCGTTATCAGCGTCAGCCCGGCCAGACCCGGACCGAGCCACATGCCATCGCCCCACAGCGCGTCAGCGATCCACAAGAGAATAATCGCGAAGATGCACGGCAGCGCGAGTGTGTACGCTTTGCGCCGGAGCATTTGGGTGTATTCGATGGCGGCAAGCGCCGTCAGAACGCTGACTAAAAGTGCGTAAGGCCATTGCCCGATGAGAATGATGATAATGACGATCGGTAATAATATAGCGACGCTGATGACTCTGGTTTTCATAAGAAATTCGATCTATCCGTATTTTAACCCTGGCGCATTAGATTTGGGCATCTAGATTAACGATGTGATCAGGTATCAAGGAGGATGAGAGGCCCCACCGTCTGCGGAGGGCGCGCGCTGCGCTTCGTTTTCAGGTATTCAGCCCGCCGTAGCGCCGGTCCCGCTGGCTGAACGTTTTCAGCGCCGTGTAAAGCTCATCCTTGTCAAAGTCCGGCCAGTAGACTGGTGTGCTGTAATATTCGGCATAAGCGCCTTGCCAGAGCAGGAAATTGCTCATCCGCATCTCTCCACTGGTGCGGATAATCAAATCGGCATCAGGAAGGCCCGCCGTATACAGGTGTGCGTCAATCAACGCTTCCGTAATTGCTTCAGCCGGAATCCCGGCCTCAACAATGCGACGTACAGCCTCGACGATTTCCTGGCGTCCGCCGTAGTTGAACGCAATGTTGGCGATTAACCGGTCATTATTGCGCGTCAGTTCTACCGCAGCTAGAATCTGTTCTTTGAGGTCATCCGATAGGGGCGTCAAATCCCCGATATGTCTCAATTGTACACCATTTTTGTGTAATTCGCCAACTTCTTTTCCTAAGGCGTCGCGCAGGATGTTGAGCAACCCCCGCACTTCCTCGACCGGACGGCGCCAGTTTTCGGAGGAAAAGGCGTACAAAGTCACGATCGGCACGCCGAACTCCACTGAAGCGCGCAATACCCGCCGCAGGTTTTCGACGCCGGCCCGGTGCCCGGCCAGGCGCGGCAGACCGCGCTGGCGCGCCCATCTCCCATTGCCATCCATAATCATGCCGACGTGTTGGGGAAGGCGTTCCAGAGGTGGGTACGCGGGTTTTCGCGCACGGTCATCCATGTTGCTCATGGTATCTCCATTCGCTTATGCGTTAGCCCATGTGTCGCCGTGTGAATGGGTAGAGAACGAAAGAAACAGGGGCGCAAGGTGGTACAAAACCGCGAGAAGGCTGGCAGAGGGAGTCCTCTCCCTCCGCCAGCGCCGGATTCAGATTTCCATAATGTCTTGCTCTTTACGAGCGCCAACTTCGTCGACCTTTTCCGCGAAACGATCGATGATCTTCTGCAGTTCATCCTGGCCGCGTTTGAGATCATCTTCAGAGATGAGCTTTTCGCTTTCGTATTCGCGCATTTCTTCCAGCGCGTCGCGCCGGATGTTGCGCAAAGCGACTTTGCTTTCCTCGACACGCCGTTTCACCACTTTGACCAACTCGCGGCGTCGTTCTTCTGTCAGACGGGGGATGGGGATGCGGATGACGCGTCCATCGTTGCTGGGGTTCAGCCCCAGGTCCGCCTGTAAAATGCCTTTCTCGATGGTCGCGATCGACCCGGCGTCGTAGGGACGGATGAGGAGCATCTGCGGCTCCGGTGCGGAGATAACGGCTAGTTGGTTGAGGGGTGTGGGCATACCGTAGTATTCCACCGTCACCCGCTCCACCAGGGCCGGCGATGCGCGCCCGGTGCGGATGCTCTTGAAATCTTCCTCCATCGCCTCCACGGTCTTGTCCATACGGATTTCGGTTTCGGTCATCAGTTCTTTGATCATCCTATCTCCTTGCGTCTTGCGCAATCCGTCAGTGTGGGTCAGCCCCCGATATACGTCCCGCCGGACTCACCGCGCATCACCCGTTCCAGACTTCCAGGTTCCCAGAGATTGAGTACGATGATGGGAAGTTGGTTCTCCATACAGAGTGTGATAGCGGTTGAATCCATCACATGGGATTGCAAGTTCAATGCTTCCAGGTAGGTCAATCGCTCGAAACGACGCGCTGCGGGATTCTTGATTGGATCGTCGCTGTAGACCCCATCTACTTTGGTGGCTTTGATGAGCAGATCGGCGCCTGTTTCGGCGGCGCGCAACGCCGCGGCAGTATCCGTGGTGAAGTATGGGTTGCCGGTGCCCGCGCCAAAGATGACGACGCGTCCCTTTTCGAGGTGCCGCGTGGCGCGCAAGCGAATGTACGGTTCGGCGATGGCCCGCATTTCGATGGCTGTTTGCACGCGCGTAACCACGCCTTCGCGTTCCAGCGCGTCCGCCAGGGCCAACGAATTCATCACCGTGGCGAGCATCCCGATCTGATCGGCGCGCGTGCGGTCCATCCCATGCGCCAGTCCGTCGATACCGCGCCAGAGATTACCGGCGCCGATGACGATGCCGATCTCGATTTCCTGGGCATGGATTGCCGCAATGCGGCGCGCCACTTCCTCAGCGCGTTGCGGATCGATGCCGATACCCCCCGGACTGGAAAGCGACTCCCCGCCGATTTTAATGATGACTCGTTTGTACATAGGATGGGTCACGCTGCGCCTCCGCTTGATAAATAGCTGGGGCGTTCGCCCCAGCTATTCCCCGGTAACTACCCCAGACTCTCTCCTAACTCAAAGCGCGCAAAACGACGCACGACCATGTTCTCCCCGGTCTTCGTGATTTGCTCCTTGACCAAGTCGTCGATCGTGCGAGGGCGCTCTTTCCCGTCGTCGCGGATGAATTGCTGTTCCAGCAGGCAGACGTCCTTGTAGAACTTCTCGATCCGCCCTTCCACGATACGATCCACGACCGCTTCGGGCTTGCCTTCTTCCAGGGCTTGCGCGCGATAGAGCTGCTTCTCGTGTTCGAGGACGGAGGTGGGGATGTCCTCGCGCTTGACGTATTGGGGCGCCATCGCGGCAATTTGTAGTGTAATGTCGTTGACCATTCCCTTGAACTCATCGGTGCGCGCGACGAAGTCGGTCTCGCAGTTCACTTCCAGTAGCACGCCAATGCGTCCACCGCCATGGATGTAGGAAACGACCAAACCGTCTTTCGCCTCACGATCGACACGCTTGGCGGCTTTCGCCAGCCCTTTCTCCCGCAGATAGTCCACGGCCTTATCGAAATCGCCCGCGGAGGCTTCCAAAGCCTTGCGGCAGTCCAGAATCCCAGCTGCGGTCGCCTGACGCAACTCTTTGACCATTTCGGTTGTGATTTCCATCTCTATGCTAACTCCTCGTCGTCGACATCCTCGTAGAGGTCGTCCTCGTCTGTGAGGGCTTCGTCTGCGAGACCTCCGTCTGCGAAGGCCTCGTCTGCGAAGGCCTCGTCTTCCTCAAGTTCATCCTCGATTTCTTCTTCAAGCACTCCCGCGACTTCTTCATCGTCGAATTGGATTTGCCGCAGGCGGGCCAACGTCTCGGCGCTCAGGTACTTCTCGTCTTCGGCGTAGACCTCTTCTTCCGGCGCGCGTTCTTTGCGCAGCGCCAACCCTTCGAGTGCGGCGTCGGCGATTTTGGACGTCATCAGCCGGATGGCGCGAATGGCGTCATCGTTGGCCGGAATCACGCAATCGACCTTGTCGGGATTGCAGTTGGTGTCGATCACGGCGATGATAGGGATGCCCATGCGGTCGGCTTCCTTGATTGCCGTCTCTTCACTTTTGACATCGATGATGAACACGACGCTAGGAAGCTGTTCCATACTCCGCAATCCGCCCAGACGCCCGTTGAGCTTCTCGATTTCCCGGTTGAGTATCAACGCTTCTTTCTTGGTCAGCACATCGAATTCTCCGGCATCGCGACGGGCTTCCAATGCGCGCAGGTGTTCAAGGCGCTGGCGGATGGTGCGCCAGTTGGTCAGCGTGCCGCCGAGCCAGCGGTGATTGACGTAGGGCATGCTACAGCGGGTCGCTTCCTGTTGGATGGTTTCCTGCGCCTGGCGCTTGGTGCCGATGAAGAGCACCTGCCGCCCTTCCGCGACGGCATCGCGCACCATCGCATAAGCCCGCTCCAGCCCTCTGACCGTCTGTTGCAGGTCGATGATGTGCACGCCGTTGCGTTCGGTGTAGATGTAGCGCGCCATTTTGGGGTCCCAACGCCGGGTGCGGTGCCCGAAGTGAACCCCCGTTTCCAGTAACTGCTTCATTGTAACGACTGCCATTGTTGTAAAGAAACCTCCTGTGAATTTTGTTATGGGCCTCCGCGCCTTCATCCCCGCCGAGGACCGGAGTTTTTCCGGCACACCCCCGTCGAGTCCGGCCGCGTGTGTTTTCTAGGCATAGCCCAGATGGTGATTTTACCATAAAACCATGAACCGGCAACCTCGATAATTACAGCATCCAGTTGGCGGATTTCGAAGACTCTGGTAAGATAAGGACGCTGCACCTGCATTGCTCAATTCTGTCTTGGGAGTCGATGGATGCCATCTGATGGAGTGCCACAACCCTGGCTGTGGGGATATTTCGTACCCGTCGGTTTGTTGTTGCTGACGTGGGGAGGATTACCGCCCCAGAAGGCGCGCCGTGTGACGCCGGTGGCGGCGTTGGCGTTGGCGCTGGCGG
>JAKJAB010000057.1:14485-14768 GCA_022707725.1 Chloroflexota bacterium
TCCTGCCCTTTCCGGGTTGCGCGTGCTGTTTCCCTTGGTTCCAAGAGACGTTGGCTGGGGTTTTGTGGGGCTGTCCGGCTTCTTCCTTTCCGGCCCGGAGATTACCCCGGCGGTTATCAGCCTTTTCCTGGCTTACCTTCCCCTGATGGCCGCGGCGGTGTTGTTGGTGACATTGGCGCTGGCCGATTGCCGTCGCTGGGTGATGGTGATCGCGGGCGCGCTTGCCGGAACGCTCGTTTTCCCGGTGGCGGCGTGCTGGATGTGGGGTGGCGGTTGGCTGGCG
>JAKJAB010000580.1 GCA_022707725.1 Chloroflexota bacterium
CGACGGCGGCGTGAGAGCGTGGAGCGCCTTCTCCGACGAATGGGACGAGGGCGACCCCATTGACGATCCGAGCATCGCGCCGCCGCCGGGTTTCTACCAGCCTGTGCGCGGCTTTGGGCTGGTCTGGCGCGAACAATGGAACGTCCGCGAGCGGTTGGGGTGGGCCACCGCGCCCGAACAGGGCTACGAGACCGCTGTGCAGCGCACCTCGCGCTGGAAGTACAACGACACCTATATCCTCGCCATCGACGGTGGGACATGGCGGCTCGGGCCGGAGGGGGGCTCGTGGGAGTATCTGCCTGTTCCGTGATATTTTGCCAAACATTCGTTTCTTAAATTAGCTATTTGGCTGTCACCAAATATTCATATAAGTCGCCAAAATGGCTGATAACGAGATCGGCCTGGACAACGCCAGTTTCATTCCCATAGAAACAGCTGAATAGCCTGGCGGCTTGCCCCGCCAGAATATCAATCTTGCGGTCTCCCACCGTTAAGGTTTCGTCTCGTTCGAGGTGATATATCGCTAATGCCGCTTCGAAAGCTGCCGGGGCAGGCTTTCTGGGATACCCATCGTCTCGCGTGATATAGCCGGCAAAGTACGTATCCAACTTGTGCGTGGTGAGAAGGCCCTGTGTTCCTACCCGTCCACGGTGGGTGACGATGACGTTCCTACCGCCAATCGAACAGATGTATTGGCAAAGCTGTAGTACGCCGGGAAAGGGGGGACTTTCCTCAAAGGTGATGCGGTCGAAGTGTTGATCGATGGCGCGCGCCAGCTCGGTCTTGTCGAGGTGATACATCTCAGCCAACACCGTGTCAACCTGGCTGAGAGAGCGCTTGGCCACTTCCGTGATCCGGTCGAGTGGTGCATCTTTGCCCAAGTCGTTCAGGGCGGACTTGATGGCTCTGGCAATGGCCGGATATGTGTCGAAAAGGGTGCCATCTACATCCCAGATGATGTTGCGAAACATAGCGGGGTTCTCCTAGAAGAGGTTTACTTTTGATCCGGCTTACCAGTTGATCCCGGCAGCCAAAACGCGACCGTCAACCCGCCGCCAGGTGTGGATGTGGCCCAGATGCGTCCCCCGTGCGCGAGGATGATGTGGCGCGCAATCGCCAGACCCAGTCCCGATCCGCCGGTCGCGCGACTGCGCGAGGGATCGCCGCGCCAGAAGCGCTCGAAGATGTGAGGTAGGTCCGCTTCTGACACGCCGGGGCCGTTGTCAGCGATGGCGACTTCGATGCCGTCTTGCGCGGCCTGCGCCGCAATCTGCACGCGCCCGCCCGTGGGAGCGTAATGGGCGGCATTACTGATGATGTTGCCGACGACTTGCGTGAGGCGTTCGTAATCGGCGTGGACTG
>JAKJAB010000581.1 GCA_022707725.1 Chloroflexota bacterium
CTGCGAGGCCGCTTTCTTCCTGGCCTACGAGTTGGAAAAGCAGGTTACAGTGGTAGAGATGCTGCCCTATTTTATGAAGGATGCCTGCACGGCCAACCGGGGCTATCTCATCCACTACCTGGAATGCAAAGGCGTCAAGCTGATGAACTGCGCGCAAGTACGCCGCATCGGGCCGGGCAACGTGAACGTACTGCGCAACGTCTCACTCACCGTGCCCGATCCCTACGTGACGTGGCAGGTCGTGTTGCCGGAGAACGTCAAGAACCCGCTGGCGCGGCCCATCCAGGAGGAAATCCAGGACATCCTCCTGCCGGCGGATTTGGTCGTATTGGCGACGGGCTTCCAACCCGACGACGCGCTGTACGAGGCTTGCGTCGCCCTGCACGCCGCGCCGGAACTGCACAACATCGGCGACGCCTTCGCGCCGGGCAACGTCTTCACGGCGACGAAGGCGGGGTATGCTGTAGGAAGGAGCCTGTAGTCTAGCCGTATGCGGAAATACTGGTGGCTGGGTGGTTTGGCCGTTGGGGTTGCGGTGATAGGGTTGATCGCATCGGCTGTGTGGCGTTACCAGGGACGCGCATCGTCACCCGGGATTGCGCCAACGCCGTTACCTGTACCGCAAACAGCAGCGATTGCGGATACGTTTGATTTTCCATTGGACCCGGCGCGTTTTGGCGTGCTCATCCCGGGCCAGTGTGGCTTGCCGCTCGTCGATACGCGCTTCGGCGCACAAAATCCCGCCCTGGGAAACGCCGGCAAATGCTTCGTCAACCTCGACGGCGACCACATCCCCTTCAGCCAGCTTTATCACGCCGGAGAGGACTGGCTCGCGCTGAACAAACGTGGGCGCGTATCGCTCGGCAAAGCTGCCGGGGAGCCGGTTCACGCTGTCGCCAACGGTGTGGTCGAATCGGTTACTTTGATGGGCTTCGATGGTTACGTCATCATCATCGCCCATACGCTGCCGGATGGGGAGCGCGTGTGGTCGATCTACTGGCACGTGGCTGCGGTGCAAGTTGCCGAAGGAGAAGCGGTGACGCGCGGGCAGGTTCTGGCTTCCATTCACGACCGCGGTCTCAACAGCCACCTGCACTGGGAGATGCGCACATTCGCCGACGGCAGCGCGCTCTTTCCGGCAGATTCCGCCGGCGGCCGCGGAACGTGCAACGGTCACCTCACCGGCGTAGGCTACACCTGGGACGACGATCCAACACGCGCTATGCCGGAGGCCTGGGGATACCTTAATCCAACCGAGTTTGTGAAAGAGCGTAATTGTCAATATTGAAGATCCGTAACTATTCAGCCTTGAGGTGGGACGCACTTAGCTGAACCCAAAACGGCAATT
>JAKJAB010000582.1:0-253 GCA_022707725.1 Chloroflexota bacterium
CGTGGCTTTGGTAAAGACAATGCCTACTTTCAGCGTATTGCTTTAGGCTCTGCCCGTGAATCTCGTGGATGGTACTATCGTGGACGGCATCTGCTGGATGAACAAGCGCTTCAGCATCGCATCAACCTGCTTGACGAAATCATCGCTGCTCTCGTGCTTTCTTCCAGTCAACAACGGGATTTCTCCAAACCCAAATCCTGAACCTTGCATCCTGCATCTTGCATCCTGCATCATGAATTTTTAGGAGGTGTGA
>JAKJAB010000582.1:353-1338 GCA_022707725.1 Chloroflexota bacterium
GCGGGGGAAGCGAACCATATAGCCCGCACGGGGCGTGGCAGGCGGTGCAGCGGGTGACGCTGAATCGCGCGGCGGAAGAGCAGGCGGGGACGTTCGGGCAGAAGATTCGCGCGCTGGAGCCGGACGCCGTCATCGACATGATCTGCTTCACGTTGGAGAGCGCGCAGCATCTCGTCGAGGCGCTGCGCGGGCAGGTGCAGCACTTCCTGCATTGCAGCACGGCGTGGGTGCACGGTCACACCACCACCGTCCCCGTGACTGAGGACGCGCCGCGCCGCCCGATTGGGGATTACGGGATTGAGAAAGCGGCGATTGAAGCCTACCTGCACACCGAAGCGCGCAGCAATGGCTTCCCGGAGACGTGCATCCTGCCGGGACACATCGTCGGGCCGGGGTGGATTCCGCTGAATCCGCAGGGCAACTTCAACCCGGAGGTGTACGCGAAGCTCGCGCGCGGCGAGGAGGTGACGCTGCCCAATCAGGGCCAGGAACTTCTCCACCACGTTCACGCCGACGACGTGGCGCAGCTCTTTATGAAGGCACTGGCGAACTGGAACGCCGCCGTCGGCGAGAGCTTCCACGCCGTCTCGCCGGCCGCGTTGACCCTGCGCGGGTACGCGGAGGCCGTCGCCGGGTGGTTCGGGCAGCAGCCCAACCTCACGTTCCTGCCGTTTGCGGAATGGCAAGCGACCGTCGCCGAGAAAGACGCCGCAGCCACGCAGGAGCACCTGGAGCACAACCCCAACTGCTACAGCCTCGTCAAGCCGCGTCGCTGGCTCGACTACCAGCCGCGCTACTCGTCGTTGCAGGCGATCTACGAAGCGGTTCAACGCCTCATCGCGGATGGAGTGATTCTGTAGCTGTCAGCGGTCAGCTTTCAGCGATCAGTCAGAAAGCTGAGAGCTGACCGCAGTCAGTTGTACACAACCGACAAGAACTGGTACTTTAACAATCGAATAGACCTTCCTGTGTTAGGCGGTCAGGA
>JAKJAB010000583.1:0-349 GCA_022707725.1 Chloroflexota bacterium
AGCGAGGCGAAGTTGCGCACGCTCAACATCGTCCAGAAGCGCGGGCGCGCGAACATGCCCAGGTAGTGGAACGGCGCGGGAACCCAACTGTTGCGGATGGCGCTGCCGATGTCCGCGCGGCGCACGCGGCTGCCGTGGGCCAGCAGCCAGGCTTCCTCCTGCGCGGGGACGAGCACCGGGCGGATGCGGTGGCGCACGAGCATCGCCTGGAAGTTGCGGTACGGCGACCACACGCCGTGAACGCCATGTTCGCCGCCGAAGCGCCACGTCTGCCCCGCGTGCTCAAAGGCGATTTCCGGCCCGGCTTTGAGCCGCCCGCCGGGGCGCTGCGGCTCGGCCTCCAGCACCA
>JAKJAB010000583.1:359-1322 GCA_022707725.1 Chloroflexota bacterium
TGTCAGCCCGGCCAGCCCCCCGCCGACGATGATTGTATCGTGTGATGTGATCATCATAGATGTTTATTCTAACCGCGAATCACGCGAATCTTCGCTAACTTTTAGAAAAATTCGCGTGGATTAGCGAGATTAGCGGTTTGTTTTCATCCCGGCGCATAGGTGACGATGCTGCCTTGCCGGGCGGCTTTGTAGCGCAGCAGTTCTGCGAGCAACGCCCAGGGCCGGGCCTGCATCAACGAAGGTTCCACGTAGCACTGTTGGAAGCAACTGCCGCACGTGGATGGCGGCGCGCCGTAGACGTCCATCGCGCGCCGCACGGCCTCGTTCCAGTCGCCTGTTTCCAGCAGGTTCACGTCGCGCCCGCCGTGGGCGTCGCCCTCGCGCTCGATGGGGCGGCAGGGATAGGCCAGGCCGCCGTCGGGCATCACGCGCGGGGCCAGCATCGGGTAGCAAGCGTAGGGGTCGAAGTTCCACAGCATCCGCAGATAGGCCATGCTGCCGAGCAACGGCGCGCCTTTGCGTTTGCGGTCGATCATCCGCTCGACGAAGCGCCGGTACTCCTCCGAGACGAGCAACTCGTAGCGCGGCCAGTTGTTGACCGACTGCGGGGAGAACGAGAAGAGCGCCTTGTGCGCGACGCACCAGTCCAACACGCTTTCCACCTGCACCAGCGTCTCCGGCGTGACGACGCAGTTGAGCGCCAGGCGGAAGCCGTCCGCTTTCTGGCGTTGCGCCACAGCCGCTACGGTGTCGAGGATGGTCTGCGCCGCGCCGGGTTCCGCGCGGATGGTCTGGTCCCACAGGGACGGGCTGGTGGCGTCCACGCTCACCATAAGCCGGTCGAGCAGCGGGAGCACGTCCAGGCGCTCGCGGAGCAGCGTCGCGTTGGTCAGCAGCGTGACGTGGCGGAAGCGCAGGACGCGGCGGGCGTGGGCCAGCAGCGCCGGAAGGTCGGGGTAGAGC